>JBDTWC010000237.1:0-5088 GCA_040006875.1 Acidobacteriota bacterium
GCTTCGGCGGCGTGTCGGAGTACGGCATCACGGTGCGCTGGGACAAGAACTTCCTGTCGCTCATCCATCTCACCCTGGCGCGCCGTCAGCGCCTCGTCATCTACGGTGGCGTGCGCTTCGGCGGCAGTCTGCCGCTCGACGACGCGTTCGCGCACGGCATCGACCACGTCGCGATCGCGGCCGGGGCCGGCCGGCCGACCATCATCGACATCAAGAACAACCTGATTCGCGGCGTCCGGAAGGCCAGCGACTTCCTGATGGCGCTGCAGCTGACCGGCGCCTTCAAGGCCGACGCGCTGTCGAACCTGCAGGCGCGCCTGCCGGCGGTGGTCATCGGCGGCGGCTTGACCGGGGTGGACACGGCCACCGAACTGCTTGCCTACTACCCGCTCCAGGTCGAGAAGACGCTCGATCGCTTCGAGGCGCTGGTTGCGGCCACTGACGAGAGCCTCGTGCGGGTCACCCTCGACGCCGAGGAGCAGGGGATTCTCGACGAGTTCCTGACCCACGGCCGGGCGGTGCGCGCCGAACGCGCGCGCGCGGCTGCCGCGGGCGAGGCGCCGAACTTCGTGCCGCTCGTGCGCGCCTGGGGCGGCGTGACCCTGGCGTATCGCAAGCGCCTGCAGGACGCGCCGGCCTACCGGCTCAATCATGAGGAAGTGGCGAAGGCGCTCGAGGAGGGCATCACCTTCGCCGAGGGGCTCGAGCCGGTGGAAGCCGTGCCCGACGCCTTCGGCCATGTCATCGCGATGGGCTTCACCCGGCGCGTCGACGGGGTCAGCGAGCGCGTCGATCTGCCGGCCCGCACCGTGCTCGTCGCCGCCGGCACCGCCCCCAACGTCACCTACGAGCGCGAGCATCCCGGCAGCTTCGAGCTCGATGGCAGAGGCAAGTACTTCACCGGCTACCGGGTCGAACGCGGCCCCGGCGGCCAGCTCGGGCTGGCGCTCGACCCCAATGGCTTCTTCACGTCCTACGCCCGCGATGGCCGCTTCGTGAGCTACTACGGCGACAACCATCCGCGCTACAGCGGCAACGTCGTGAAGGCGATGGCCTCGGCCAAGCACGGCTACCGTCACGTCGTCGCGCTCTTCGCCGACCAGCTGAAGGCCCTCGACGCAGCGGGACAGCCGGCCCGCGATGCGGTCTGGCAGACGCTTGTGGCGCGCTTCGACGACCAGCTCCTGGCCCGGGTGGAGCGAGTCGTGCGGCTGACGCCGACGATCATCGAAGTAGTTGTGCGGGCGCCGGCGGCCGCGCGCAACTTCGAGCCCGGCCAGTTCTACCGCCTGCAGAACTTCGAGCGCGGCAGCGTGCGCCTCGGCGCCGGCCGCGAGGCCTCGGCACTGGTCATGGAAGGGATCGCGCTCACCGGCGCGTGGGTCGATCGCAAACGCGGCCTGCTCTCGCTCATCACCCTCGAGATGGGGGTGTCGAGCCGCCTGTGTGCCTACCTGCAGCCGGGCGAACGCGTGGTCGTGATGGGCCCGACCGGCACGCCCACCGAGATCCCCGGCGGCGAGGCGGTGCTGCTCGCCGGCGGCGGGCTCGGCAACGCCGTGCTTTTCTCGATTGCCCGCGCCCTCAAAGCGCGCGGCAGCCGCGTGCTCTATTTCGCCGGCTACAAGAACGGCGCCGATCTGTTCAAGCGCGAAGAGATCGAAGCGGCCACCGATCAGGTGATCTGGGCCACCGACATGGGAGTCGAGATCCCGCCATCCCGGCCTCAGGATCATCACTTCCGCGGCAACATCGTGCAGGCGATGGTCGCGTTTGCGGAGGGCCAGCTAGGGCCGGCGCTGGTGCCGCTGGCGTCGGTGACACGCCTCATCGCCATCGGCTCCGACCGGATGATGAACGCCGTGAAGGACGCGCGCCACGGCGTGCTGGCTCCGCATCTGCAGCCCACTCATGTGGCCATCGGCAGCATCAACTCGCCGATGCAGTGCATGATGAAGGAAGTGTGCGCGCAGTGCCTGCAGCGTCACGTCGATCCGGAGACCGGACGCGAAGAGTTCGTGTTCTCGTGCTTCAATCAGGATCAGGAACTCGACCGCGTCGACTTCGACAACCTGCGCGCGCGCCTGCGGCAGAACAGCGTGCAGGAGAAGATCGCCGACCTGTGGCTGCGGCACGTGCTGACGCTGGCGCCGCAGCCGCTCGCGCACGTGTGACGCTGCTAGACTGAGCTCGTGCTGACCCCCGGCCACGTCGTCGACGGCCGCTACGAGATCCTCGGCCCGCTCGGCGCCGGGGGCATGGGGCAGGTCTATCGCGCGCGCCGGGTGCGGCTCGGCGACGAGGTGGCGCTCAAGGTGCTACTCGGCACGGACGGCGGCCAGGAAGCGGCGGAGCGCTTTCTGCGCGAGAGCCGGGCGTGTGCGCAACTGCGCCATCCGAACATCGTCTCGATCTTCGACTTCGACGTCGACGCCGAGGGCCGTCCGTTCCTGGTGATGGAGCTGCTGAGCGGCCCCAGCTTGCGCGACGAGCTCGATCTCGGCGGCGCGCTCGGTCCAGCCCGCACCCTCGAGGTGCTCGCGGTCGTGGCCAGCGCCGTGCAACTCGCGCACGATCACGGCATCACCCACCGCGACCTGAAGCCGGCCAACATCGTGGCCCATCGTTACGGTTCCGGCGATCGGGTCTACAAGGTGATCGACTTCGGTCTGGCGTCGATTGCCGCGCCGCCCGAGGCCACGCGGCTGACGCTGCCGTTCACGTTCCTGGGCACGATCGCCTACTCGCCGCCGGAGCAGTTGTCGGGGGAGGCGGTGGGACCCGCCGCCGACCAGTACTCACTGGCGGTCGTGATCTACGAGATGCTCACCGGACGTCGCCCCTTCGACGCGGTCGAGCCGATGGCGCTGGCACATCAGGTGATGACCGGCGCGGTCGAGCCGCCCACGTCGGTGCGTCCGACCCTGCCGCCGGCAGTCGACGCCGTCATCGCCCGGGCGATGGCGCGCGCGCCCGGCGACCGCTGGCTGAGCGTATCGGCGTTTGCCGACGCGCTCACGGGTGCGCTGGCGGCCGCCGCCGACACCGCGCCGGTCGGTCCGGGCACCATCGACGGCGACGGCCTGTTGTCGCGCTACGACCTCGGCGACGTGCTCGGCCCCGGACGCTTCGGCAGCGTCGTGCGCCGCGGCACCCATCGTGCGCTCTCGACGCCCGTGGCCATCCGGCACCTGCGACGTGACGGCCAGCCGCACTGGGAAGCGCTGCGCGGGCGCTTCCTGCGCGAAGCGCGCACCCTGCAGGTGCCCCATCAGCACCTGCTGCACGTGCGCGACTTCGGCGAGGACGCAACCGGCGTGTTCGTGGTCACCGATCTCGTCGAGGGCCCGAGCTTGCGCGAGGTGCTCGCTGCCGGACCGCTGCCGTGGTCGCGCGCCCGCCGTCTGGTGCTGCAGATGACTGACGCCGCCGAGGCGCTGCACCAGCACGGCGGCCTGCTCACGGGCGTGAACCCCGACACCATTCGCGTCACCGGCGCGGCGGTCACCGAGCGGCTCGTGCTCACCACGGGCGGCATCCGCGCCCTGGCCGACGTGCTGGCCACGATGCGCGAGGAGCAGTTGCGCGGTCAGGAGACGAGCGACCTCGAGTTGCCCTATCTGGCGCCCGAGGTGCTCACCGGCCGTGCGCCCGACGCGCGCACCGATCTCTTCACGGTTGGCGTCGTCGCCTATCAGCTCGTGACCGGCCGGTTGCCGTATCAGGCGGCGACGTTGCCGGAACTCATCGGGCAGATGCTTACGGTGGCGCCGGCGCCGATCGCGTCTGCGGACCTACCGCTCCCAGCAGCCGCGGCGATCGGACGGTGTCTGCTGTCCGAGGCCGGCGCCCGTGGCACCCTCGTCGACCTGCAAGACGCAGTGCGTCCCACCGCCGCCGCGCGCTAGACGCCGGTCGACCGGCCCCGAGTCGCCCACCGGGGTCGTGCCCGCGCGCCCCGGGGCGATCGAGGGCCTCGAGCAAGGCGTCGGCCAATGCGCGGTGCGTTGTTCAGCGTGGTTCGAGGGCCGCCACGGCGGCGCCGACCAGGCCCGCCTGTTGGTTCAGGATCACGTGCACCGGCACGTCGGCAAGCAGATGCGCCATCGGCGCCTTGTCGCCGAAGGCAGCCAGGAAGCCTCCGCTCACGAGCGCCGGCAGCATCTTCGGCGCGATCCCGCCGCCGAGGTAGATGCCGGCTGTAGCCACCGAGCGGAGCGCGAGGTTGCCGGCCTCGGCGCCGTAGGCGTTCACGAACATGCGCACGGCAGCAGCGCAGCATTTACACGCCGGCGCGTCGCCGGGCATGCCGGCTTCCGAGACGCGCGCGGCCGCGCCTGCGGCGCCGAGATCGCCGGCCACGGTGCAGTGATCACTGTGGTGGGTGTGCCGAGCGATGTGAATCATCCCCGGCCCCGAGAGCACGCGCTCGATGTCCACCCGTCCAAAGCGGCGGCGCAGCTCGACCAGCAGCGCCACTTCCTCGTCGGTGCGGGCGGCGAAATCGGCGTGGCCCGCCTCGGTCGGTACCGGACGCATGCGGCCGTCGACGCGGTGCAGGATTGCTTCGCCCAGGCCGGTGCCGGCAGCGATCAAGGCGGCGTTGCCGGTCGGCGACGGCCGTCCCGCACGCAGGGTGTGCAGTTCGTCGCCGTTCAGCACCGTGACCGCGTGGGCCATGGCCTCGAGGTCGTTCAGCAGGCGCACGTCGGGGATACGGAGCGTCGTGGCGATCTCGGGGCCGCGCACTCGCCACGGCACGTTGGTCATGGTGGCCACGCCGTCGAGGATTGGACCGGCCACGCCGAGCGACACGACCTCGACGCGCGCGTCGAGCGTGGCGACGGCGGCGCGCAGCAACTCGGGCAGTCCCGGGAAGTCGAGCGTGCGCATCGTGTGCACGGCCAGTAGGTGCGGCCGCGGCCGCGCGCGTTCGAACAGGCCCACGAACGTCTTCGACCCACCGACATCGGCTGCGAGGATCATGCGCGTATTCTATGCGCGGCGCGGAACATGCGTTGACAGCGCCGGTGACATTCGCCATCGTGGTAGGTCGATGTCTGCAGAACCCAGCGATTCCGCTGCTCC
>JBDTWC010000238.1:0-5066 GCA_040006875.1 Acidobacteriota bacterium
CGGGCGGCTGAGCGCGTGCGCCACACCCGTGACCCGGCCTTCGCTTTCGAGCTGGCGCTGCAGGGCCTGGAAAGTAGCCGTGTGCTCGCAGTGGAAGCAGTGCCGCAGGCCGGTGGCCTTCACGACCCGCATGACCTCGCGCAACCACACCTCGTCGGTGCACCACAGGCCGTGGAACTCATCGAGGCGCGCCGGGGGCGGCGGTTGCAGGAACGTCTTGAACGCGATCGCGCCCGCCTCGGCCTGACCTGCGATGTCGTCGAGGTTCTCGTGACCGGCCCCGCCGTAGAGCGCGTAGTCGATGAGCGCGGTGGGCTGCAGCAGCTCCGCCCGGCGCGCCAGCGACGCGCCGGAATTGGCGGGCAGCTTCGCGATCGGCATCTCGAACAGGGTCGTGATGCCGCCCGCCGCCGCGGCCGTCGTGCCCGACAGGAAGTCTTCGCGTTCGGGCACACCGGGATGGCGCGTGTGCACGTGAGTGTCGATCACGCCGGGCAGGATGTGCAGCCCGGTGGCGTCGATCACGTCGAGCGCAGCGGCGCCGGTCTCGGGCGGCAACAGCTCGGCGATGCGGCCATCGCGCACTGCGATGGTGGCGGAACGCACCCCGGCCGAGGTCACGACCGTGCCGCCGGTGACGACGAGATCGAAGGGCACGGCGCTACGGCACCTGCGGCGTGTCGCTGTGCTTGTCGACGCGGTGCACGACCGGGGTCAGCGAGCGCAGATAGGCGTAGATGGCGCCGAGATCCTCGCGCGTCATGCCGCCGTAGGCCTGCCACGGCATCACCGAGTTCTTGCGCTGGTCGGCCGGCGTCGGCAGCGCCTGATCGGGCGCCGTGGCCAGGGTCGTGAACTTGTCGACAAACTGCGCCTCGGTCCAGGTGCCGATGCCGGTGTCGGCGTCGGCCGTGAGATTGGCCGAGCGCACGTAGCCGCCACCCGGAAGCGGGAACTCGAGCCCGCCGGCAAAGTTCATCCCAGGGACCGGCGCGCCCTGGTCTTGCGGCGTGTGGCAATCGGCGCAGGCGGCGGCGTTGGTCATGTAGGCGCCGTAGTTGATGCGGTCGGCCGGCGCTGGACGGGTCGAGAACTTCGCTGGCGCCGGAATGGTGCGGGTGATGAACTGCATCGGGAACGTGAAGGTGTGCGCCGGCACGGCGTGTTCGATCGCCGGAATGGTGCGCAGGTAAGCGACGATCGCCTCCACGTCCTCTCGGGCCATCTGGCCGTAGCGGGGATACGGCATGATCGGGAACAGCGGCTCGCCGTCGCGGCTCACGCCGGTGGTGATGGCGCGCAGCAGCTCGCCGTCGGTCCACCTGCCCACGCCCGCGGGCGTGATGTTGCGGGCGTAGAAGTCGCCGGGCAGGCCCATGTTGGTGCCGAAGAGCTCCCCGCCCTGGCCGTGCGTGCCGGGCACGATCGGCCCGGCGTACTTCGACCAGTCGCGGGTCGAGTGGCAGTCCACGCACAGCGACACGTGCTCGAACAGATACTGGCCGCGGGCCAGCTTCGCGGGCGTGGCGTCGATGCGCACGGCCTCGGCCGCGGGCACGGCCGGGTATCTGGCGAACAGATACGTCGCGCCGGCGCCGGCGCCGAGCGCCACGATGCCAACCAGCCACAGGAGCAGTTTTGCCAGGGTCTTCATGACTGGGATTCCCGGCTGCGGATTGTTCCACATCTGGCGGCGGGTGTGTGCGACGGAGTCACGCCCGAGCCGTCCGGGTCAGCCCCTGCGACCCGATCGGCCAGTCGCCCTCTTCCGCGGCCGTGGACCTCGCCTGCTCGTCAGCGCCCGCTGCGGCGCGCCTTCGGCCGTCCACACCTGCAATTGGTGGTGCACGCGGCCGAGCAGATCTCCCAACGACGCGATACGGCCCGCACCAAGTCGAGCGGCCAGCGCCGCTTCGTAGAACGCCAACACGCTACGCCCGTGATCGAACGCCGCCAGTCCGGCCGGCGTGAGCCGCACCAGCCGGGCGCGGCCGTCGTGCGGGTCGGCCACGAGTTCCACCAACGCCCGCGCGGCCAATTCGCCGAGCGACTGCCCCACCGCCTGCTTGCTGACGTCGACCCGCCGGGCCAGTTCGGTCGGCCTGATCCCGGTGCGGTCGAGGTGCGGCAGCAGCCGCACCAGCGCCGGGGTGAGCAGGCGCTGGCCGGCGCCACGGTTCACCTCGGCCTGCGCGATCTCGTCGAGCAATCGCGCGCACTCGAACAACACCGGTCCGAGGCCGGGCGCAGGAGCAGGGGTAGACGCTGCGCCGGACGAGGACAGAGACGGACGCGAGCGCGCACGGGGCACCGCTTCATGATGCTCGGGCAACCGCCGTGTCGTCAAGGCGCATTGACGACATCTCGTCAACCATGGTTGACTACATCGATGGCGACACCGCACTGGCTCGACCGGGAGGCGTGGCCGTTCACGCCGCGGGAGGTACGGGTCGGCAGCGTGGGCCTGCACTACATCGACGAGGGCACCGGCCCGACCGTGGTGTTCGTGCATGGCACGCCGACGTGGAGCTTCGAGTGGCGCCACGCGATCGCGGCGCTGCGCCCGACCTGCCGCGTGGTCGCCGTGGATCACCTCGGCTTCGGCTTGTCGGAACGGCCGGTCGCGGCCGGCTACCGGCCCGAGGATCATGCGGCCCGCTTCCGTGCCTTCATCGACGCGGTCTGCCCCACCGGGCCGCTCACGCTGGTGGTGCACGACTTCGGCGGGCCGATCGCGCTCGACTGGGCGCTCGACCACCCCGAGCGGCTGGCCGGACTGGTGATCGTGAACACGTGGCTGTGGCCGTTTGACGACGACGCCGCGATGCGCCGCCGGGCGCGTCTGGCCAGCGGCAGGCTCGGCCGCTGGCTCTATCGGCGCTGGAACGCGTCGCTGCGCCTCATCATGCCCGCGGCCTACGCCGATCGGCGCCGGCTCACGCCGGCCATCCACGGTCACTACCTCGCGGTCTTTCCCGATGCCGACTCGCGCGAGCGGGTGCTCTTCACCCTGGCGCAGGCCCTGCTCGGCTCGCGCGCCTTCTATCAGCGATTGTGGGATCGCCGGTCGCGACTGGCGACCGTGCCCGTGCATCTCATCTGGGGCATGCGCGACGCCGCCTTCCCGCCGGCGCTGCTGACCCGCTGGCAGCAGGCCGTGCCGCACGCCCGCACCACCGCCCTCGGCGACGCCGGTCACTGGCCGCACGAAGAAACCCCGGTGGCCTTCGTGAACGCACTGCGCACCACGGTTGCGGCTGCCGCGACGCCGGGCACATAATGACCGGCGAGAGCGCGCCGCAGCGGCGCGCGATGTCCCGATGACCTTCCGCAACGCACCGTCAGTCGCTGGCGCCAGTGCTGCCGCCGTCGATCCGCTGGCCGTCGCGCGCCGCGTCATCGAGGTCGAGATCGCCGGCCTGCTGGCTCTCGCCGACGTGCTCGACGAGAGCTTCGCGCGCGCCGTCGATCGCCTGGCCGCGCACGCCACCACCGGACGAGCCGTGCTGTGCGGCGTGGGCAAGAGCGGTCACGTGGCGCGAAAGATCGCGGCGACGCTCGCCTCCACCGGCACCCCCGCGCAGTTTGTGCATCCCACCGAAGCCAGTCACGGCGACCTCGGCATGATCACGAGCAACGACACGGTGATCGCGCTCTCCAATTCGGGTGAGACCAAGGAGATGGCTGACGTCGTGGCTTACTGCCACCGCTTTGGCATCCCGCTCATCGCCGTCACCGTGCAGCCCGACTCGATGCTCGGCCGTGCCGCCAGCATCGTGCTGCGCCTGCCCGATGCGCCGGAGGCGTGCGGAGTCACGCAAGCGCCGACCACCTCGACGACGCTGCAGATGGCGATCGGCGACGCGCTCGCCGTGGCGCTGCTCGAGCGGCGGGGCTTCACCGCCGACGACTTCGTGGCCTTCCATCCCGGCGGCACGCTCGGCGCGGCGCTGCTCAAGGTATCGGAACTGATGCATGCCGGCGACGAGTGCCCGCTGGTCGGTCACGACGCGCTCATGGCGCAGGCCATCCAGGTGATGAGCGCCAAGGGCTTCGGCTGCGTCGGCGTGGTCGATGGCTACGGCCATCTGGCCGGCGTGGTCACCGACGGCGACCTGCGCCGCCAGATCAGCGACGGCCTGCTGACCCGCACGGCCGCCCAGGTGATGACGACGCGGCCGCGCACGATCGCGCCCGATGCCCTGGCCGGCGACGCGCTTCACGCGATGACTGGGCAGATGCCGCGCGTGACGGTGCTGTTTGTGGTCGCCGAGGGCGCGCCGGTCGGCCTCATCCACATGCACGATCTGCTGCGGGCCGGACTCCGGTGACGACCCCGAACGGGATCGTGGAGCTGGCCGTGGCCGGGGGCCGCATCGTGCGCATCGGCCAGAGCCTGCCCCTCACCTTCATCGCCGGTCCATGCCAGATGGAGAGCCGGGCCCACGCTCTCGAAGTGGCGCACGCGCTGCGCGAGATCGCAGGTCGCCTCGGCGCGGGCCTGATCTACAAGTCCAGCTTCGACAAGGCCAATCGCACCAGCTTCGGCGCAGCGCGCGGCCTCGGTCTCGAGGCGGCCCTGCCGGTGCTGGCCGAGATTCGCGAAGTCACCGGTCTGCCCGTGCTCACCGACGTGCATACCGAGGCGCAGTGCGCCGCTGCCGGCGAGGTGGTCGACGTGGTGCAGATTCCCGCGTTCCTGTGCCGCCAGACCGATCTGCTGGTGGCGGCAGCGCGCACTGGCCGGGCTGTCAACGTGAAGAAGGGCCAGTTCCTGGCGCCCTGGGACATGACCCACGTGGTCGGCAAGATCACCGGCGCCGGCAACGCCAACGTGCTGGTCACGGAACGCGGCGCCAGCTTCGGCTACAACACGCTGGTCTCGGACATGCGCGCGCTGCCGGTGCTCGCGGCCACGGGCGCGCCGGTCGTGTTCGACGCCACGCACTCGGTGCAGCAGCCGGGCGGCCAGGGCGGCAGTTCCGGAGGCCAGCGCGAGTTCGTGTCGGTGCTGGCGCGCGCCGCGGTGGCGGTCGGCGTTGCGGCGGTCTTCATCGAAACGCACC
>JBDTWC010000239.1:0-5061 GCA_040006875.1 Acidobacteriota bacterium
CTCTCGGCGAGGTGACGCAGGTCGTCACAGGTGATGACGCCCAGGGCTGCACTGGAAGAGCCGACCAGATGGGCGCTGGCGCCATGGGCAAAGGCCACCGTGGCCGCCTGCTGCACCGACAGATCCGGGGCCAGGAAGTGACTCGCGGCCCGCATCACGCTCTGTGCGTTCCTGGCCTCGGCGGCGGGACCTGACGACGACGGCAGGTGCACACCGTCCTGCTGCAGCAGCGCGTGATACACCGGCGTCGCCTGAAAGCGCCTCGAGATCGCCAAGCTCAGCATGTTGGCGACCATGAGCGGCACCAGGATCTGATAGTCCTGCGTGATCTCGAAGATCATGAACACCGAGGTCAGCGGCGCGCGGATGATACCTGCAAACAGCGTCCCCATGCCGACCAGCGCGTAGGCGCCCGGGTCTCCGGTCGGGAAGGGCGCGAAGTTGTGCACCACGGTACCGAGCGCGCCGCCGGCCATCGCGCCGATGTAGAGACTGGGCGCGAAGATGCCTCCCGCATTGCCCGACGCGTACGAGACGACGGTCGCACCCAGCTTGAGAACGCACAGGGCCAGCATCGTGCTCGGCAACAGGCCGCCGTTGAGCGCCTGGCCGATGTACTCGTAGCCCACCCCCATCACCGCCGGCGCAAACACGATCACGCCGCCGATGACCACACCGCCCATCGCCGGTTGCCACGCGCGCGTCGCCGCCGGCAGGAGGCGGAACCAGGCGCGGCTCACCAAGAGCGCTTTGCAGAAAGCGGCTGAGAGCAACCCGCCGAGCACCCCGAGCACGGCGTAGGCGAGCAGTTCCGCCGGGTGCTCGAGATGGTAGACGGGCACGTGGAACAGCGGCTCGTTCCCGAGAATCGAGCGCGCCACGCTCACCGACGCGATCGACGCCACGACCGTCGAGCCGAGCAGCGGCGCGTTCATGTCGCCGATGATCTCTTCGAGCGCAAACAGCACCGCGGCCACCGGCGTGTTGAACGCCGCGGCCAGAGCCCCGGCCGCACCGACCGGCACGAGGTCGCGGACCCGCGCCGGCGACAGGCCGACCCAGCGCCCGATCGACGACGCGATCCCGGCGCCAATCTGCACCGAGGGGCCCTCTCGCCCCATCGAGTGGCCCGACCCGATGCACAGGATTCCGGTCAGGAACTTGCCAAACGGCACCCGGCCCGGGATGACGCCGCCAGCCAGATGGTAGGCGGCCTCCGTCTGCGGCACGCCACTGCCGCGAACGTCAGGGAAGAACTTGACCAGCATCACGCCCGTGACCAGGCTCACGAGCGGCGGCACGGCAAAGAGGCGCAGACGCGACGGGTCCAATCCAAACAGCCGATGGCTCACCTGGTCGATGGCCAACGCAAAGAGGACCGCCGACAGCCCTGCCAGCACCCCGACCACGATGGTCAGGACGAGGAAGAGCTGGTTCTCGCGCAGGCGCAATTCCTGCGCGCGCAGCAACGGCCGCAGCCACGAGCCCCTCACTCGGGGGCGCTGCCTTGGCGCGCGATGATTGAGAGGGCCTGGTCGCGTGCATTCGCCGGCGGGCACCGGCTGGACGCGGCATCGACCAGGCGGCCCGTCAGGATCACGCCGGCCTCGACCGTGTCCTCCTGGCGGTCCTGGCCCGGTCGCAGCCGCTGCTCGAAGGCTAGAGCCTCATCTTGCAACGCGTTGGCGGTGGGGCCAGGCGCGCCCTCGGTCTCGCCGAGGCAGCGGGCATAGCGGTCGGACGCATAGGCGAAACCGGCGATCAAGCGGCGACGACGCTCCGCAGGGCCGATGCGGCGTGCCAGGCTGTCGCCGGCGACCACGAACTCGACGACCTGGAGCGTTGAACCGACGCCCGCGGCCGCAGCCGGCGCGGCCCGGAGATAGCCGAGCGCGGTGCTGTATTGTCCGAGTTGAAACGCCTCCAACCCGGCACCAGCTTGCGCCGCGCCGTCGGTCGGCGCCGCCTCGAGGGCGCGCTGAAACTGCTCGAGCGCACGCCGATGGTCGCCGGCTTGGCCGAAACGTCGCGCCACTTCCACATGAGCCGGGGATGCCGCCGCCAGATCGCCGCTGATGGCCAGCAGTTCGGACACGGCCCGGCGCGTCTGCCCGTGACTGAGCAGGACATCGACAAGCTCCAGGCGCACGCGGCGGCGGGCGTCGCCCTGGTCGGCCGGCCAGGGCGCGTAGAGCGCATTGTGGAAATAGCGATCGGCCTCGGTTACGTCTTGTCGATCGACGGCCAGGCGCGCCAGCTGCAGGTTGACCTCGCGATCTTCCGGGGCCGCCTCCCGCAGCAGCAACAGGGCGCGCCGCGCCTCGTCGAACTGGCGCCGCCGCGCCAGTGCGCTCGCCAGTTCGAGCGCATAGCGACGCTCGGACGGGTTCTTCACGGTGGCGCGCCGCAACGACGCCACCGCCGCATCGAGGTCGCCGCTGGCCATCTGCGTGGCGCCCCGCTGCTGCCAGGCCGCGGCGTCGCGCACCGCCATCCGACGGTTGAGCGACGCGACCCAGGCCGTCCCCGCGAAGGCCGCGGCCACGATCACCATCAGCCCGGCCAGCTTGACCATCTCGCGATGGAGCAGGCCGACGCGGGCCTCGATGGCGACAGTAGTTATTTCGGGCGTCTGCACCGGCCCCCGGGCACGCCGCCCGGCGCGGAGCTGGGCGGCGAAGGATTAGTTGCGGCTCAAACCAATGAACTCAA
This sequence comes from Acidobacteriota bacterium, assembly GCA_040006875.1. Lineage (GTDB taxonomy): Bacteria > Acidobacteriota > Vicinamibacteria > Vicinamibacterales > UBA2999 > CADEFD01. The sequence continues at coordinate 2,713 of JBDTWC010000239.1, forward strand.
CCAGTATACCCGAGCGGGCCAGAGCGGCCGACCAACGGGTGCGCTCTCGGCTGTGCCGCCGCCGTCAGTGACCAACCACGAGCAGTGCGCCCGACAGCCCGGCCAGCAGCCACAGCATGGGGCCCACTTCCCTGGCCCGGCCCGCAACCGCGTAGAGCGCGGCGTGCAGCAGGAAGCCCCACAGGATGCCTTGCGTGATCGAGAGCGTGAGCGGGATGAGGACGAAGGTCACAAACGCCGGCACCGCGTCTTCGAGCTTCGCGAAGTCCACGGTCAGCACGGCCTGGAACATCGACACACCGACGAGCACGAGCACTGCGGCCGTGGCATACACGGGCACCGCGGCCACGAGCGGACCGAGAAAGAAGCACGGCACGAAACAGGCAGCCGTCACGACCGACGCCCGGCCCGAACGCCCGCCCATGCGAATCCCGGCGATGCTCTCGACGTAGGCCGTGCCTGGCGACGACCCGGCGAGGCCGGCCGAGATGGTGGCGATGGCGTCGACGATGAGGCCCTTCCGCAAATTGATCGGTCGCCCCTTCTCGTCGGTCAAACCCGAGGCGGTGGCCACGCCCATGAACGTGGAGAGCGAGTCGAAGAGGTCGGTGAAGAAGATCGCCACAATCGACGGCAACAGCGAGAGTTGCAGCGCGCCCTCGAGGTCGAGGGCGAGAAAGGTCGACGAGAAGTCGGGCCGGCTCAGAATGTGCGCGGGTGGCGCTTCGTAGCCCAGGCCCCACGCCAGCCCCGACACCACGACGATCGCGGCCAGGAACGCCAGCGGATTGCGGCGCTTCGACAGGAAGGCCGCCACCAGGATGCCGAGCAGGAGCAGCGCGGCCTTGTGGTCGAGCACGCCCATGCGCACGAGCGTGACCGGATCGCCGACCACGATGCCGGCGTTGCGCAACCCGAGGAACGTGAGGAGCAGGCCGATGCCGCCGGCGGCGGCGGCGCGCAGCGACGGCGGGATCGCCAGCGCGATCTGCTCGCGAATCGGCGTGGCCGAGACCAGCAGGAAGAGCACCCCGGCCCAGAACACGATGCCGAGAGCCGTTGGCCACGGCACGTGGTTCTGCAGGATGAGCGTGAACGCGAAGAACGCGTTGAGACCCATGCCGGGAGCCACGGCAAACGGGAGCTTCGCATAGAGCCCCATCAGCAGCGTCATGGCGCAGGCGACAAACACGGTCGCGGTGAGCACGCCCGAGAACGGCATGCCGGTGCCCGGCGTCGAGAGAATCGCGGGATTCACCACCACGATGTAGGACATCGTGACGAAGGTGGTGACGCCGCCGACGAGGTCGGCATACCAGGCGGAGGAGCGCAGCGACCTCATGGACGGTCAGATGCTACCTCACCGCCCCGCTGCCAGCCGCCGCCCTGCTCATTGGCGGTAGCTTGCTGCCCACATGTGGCGAAGGCGCGGGGCGTTCGCTAGGAGCGGCCCTTCGCGGGCTCTGGGGCCGCCGGCTGTCTCACGCCGCGGCCGTGGGCCGGAGACGCACCGGCCGGCGCGGGTCCTTGGGCCTGGCCCTCGGATTCCATGGTGGCGATCTGATCGGCGGTCGTGCCCTGGGGCTTGGTGGCGGGATTCTTGGGATCGGCGGGCGTCGTCTTGGTCTTGGCCATGATCTGCAGGCAGCACACAACGTGCCACCGTCGGTCGGGCGCGCTCGACGCTCATTCTGAGCGGCGCTGCACCTCGACTGGCAACGCGGCGGATTCGCGAGCGCCCAGAACTGCGGGGTGGGGACTTCGCCCAAGCAAGTCAGGGAGAGGTCAAGGTGTGGTGTGCGCGGATAATGGCGTGTGTCCGCTATCACCCGCCCCAGCGCCGTCATCTTCGATCTCGACGGCACCATCGTCGACAACATGGCCCTCCACGCCGAGGCCTTCGCGGCCTTCGCGGCCGTCCACGGGCTCCCACCCCTCACCGAAGCCGACCGCGCCAAGCTCGATGGCCGGCGCAACAGCGAGATCTTCCCGGTGCTGTTCGGGCGCGACATGACGCGCTCGGAGTGGCTCGCCTACGAACACGAGAAGGAGCGTCTCTACCGCGACGTGTCGCGCGGGCGCCTGCTGCCGGTGGCCGGGCTGGCCGCGCTGCTGCACCGGCTGGCCGAGTCGCGCATCGCCGTGGCCCTGGCCACCTCCGCCCCCGAGCCCAACGTGGCGCACACGCTCGGTGAGATCGGCCTCACCGCGGCGTTCCCCGTGGTCGTGCGCGGCGATCAGGTGGCGCAAGGCAAGCCGGCCCCTGATGTGTTCATCGAAGCCGCCCGCCAGCTTTCGTTGCCCCCTGGCGCCTGTCTGGTCTTCGAGGACGCGCCGATGGGCGTCACC
>JBDTWC010000240.1:0-5059 GCA_040006875.1 Acidobacteriota bacterium
GCTGCTGCGCACCTTCGTGTGGCCGTGGGACGGCGTGGCGCTTGCGGTGGTCGTGCTCACGCTCGCCGCCATCGGCGCGCTGGTGCTGGCGGTGCGGGAACGTCGCACGGCCGCGGCCGTGGCGGCGATTACGCTCCCCTATCTCGCCTTCCATCTCGCGTTCCAGGACACGACCTTCGCGCGCTACGCCCTGCCGCTGGTCGTGCCGGTGGCGTTTCTTGCGGCCGTGGCCCTCGACCTTGCCGGCCGACTCGGACTGGTCGGCGCCGTGGCCATCGCGGCGTGGAGTCTGAGCATCGCAGCGCCGCAGCTCTCCGCCTACGTCGCGCACGGCAGCCCGACGTCGCGCCTCTTCGACCAGCTGGCTGCCGCCCGCGAGGCCGGCGGCCCGCCGCCCACGCTGGCCATGCACCAGGCCCTGCAGCGGCCACTGGAGGCTGACGTGCGACCCCTGGGCGTCACCCTGCCGGCGCCGCCGCGACGCGAGTGGCTCGAGCTGGTGCGTCGCTGGCGCTCCGGCGCCCCTGGGCCGCTGTGGTTCCTGGCCGATCCGCGCCGCACCGATCTGGCGCTCATCGATCCGCAGGCGCGCCGTGACCGCGAGGCGTTCGCCTGGGACCTGTCCAGCATGTCGCTCCTGGGCGGCATGCGCCCGGCCGACGTGGCCCTCGTGCGCTTCAGCGAGCCTGGGTGGTTCGCGGCCGAGGGCTGGAGCCTCACGCCGGAGACCGCCGGCATGGCCCGCTTGATGGGGCGCGGCCCGCATCTCGGGCCGATCAGCGCCTTCGTGCGGCGCCGCGACGAGGCGGCCACGGTAGTCGTGGGCGGGCGCAATCTCGGTAGCGCCGGCGATCCCGCGGTGACGTTCACGCTCGCCATCGATGGACGGGATCTCGACCACTGGGACGTGACCCCTGCGCCCGGATTCTTCGTGCAACGGATCGCGCTGCCCGCGGGCGCACTGCGTGGCGCCGGGCACTGGGCGGAACTCACGCTGCGCTCCACGCCGGTCACCGGCATCGAGCCGGTGGCGACGGCCGTGGAGCAGTTCGACGTGCAGTCGGCCGGCACGCTGATGTGGGCCTACGGGGCCGGGTTCCACGAGGCCGAGTTCGACAACGTGCGCGCGCGTTCGTGGCGCTGGATGAGTGAGCGGGCCGAGATCGCCGTGGCGCAAGTGGCCGGCGACGCCACGCTGGTGCTGCGCGGCGAGGCGCCGCGCACGTATTTTCCAGCCGCCTCGACCATGACTGTGCGCAGCGGCGAGGTCGTGCTCGGCACGCTCGAGCTGAGCGGCGACTTCGAGGTCCGGATCGGCGTGCTCGAAGCGCGCCTCATCGCCGGCGGCGGCACGATCGTGCTCACCACCTCGCAGACGTTCTCGCCGGCCGAGCGCAACGGCACCGACGATCACCGGCGCCTGGGCCTGCGCTTGTTCGACGTGCAACTCACGCCAGGCCTATCGCGCCGGGCGGCCGTGCCGATATCCCAAGAAGATACGGTCGATCGGCGTTGACAGGTCGCGGAACGTGCGGCTACTCTCCGAGTCGGCGAGCCTCCCAGGCGACCCCACGGATTTCATCGACCCCCCAGGAGATACATGATGCGTTTGCCAGTCCGACATACAGGGATGTTGTTGATCCTGTGCTTCACCTTGCCGTTGTTGGCAGCGGCGTGTGGCAAGAAGCCGGCGCCTGTGGCGCCCCCGCCGCCTCCGCCGCCAGTGGTGGTACCGCCGCCGCCTCCGCCTCCGCCGCCGCCCCCACCGCCGCCGCCGCCGCCGCCGCCGCGCGTGCCCACGGAAGCTGAGATCTGGGCTGGCAAGACCGTGGACCAGTTGATGCGCGAAGGCGTGCTCGCCGACGTCTACTTCGACCTCGACGCCTACGGCGTGCGCGAAGACGGCCGAGCGCCGCTGCAGGCCAACGCCGAGTACATGAAGAAGTGGCAGTCGCTGCGCATCACGGTGGAAGGCCACTGCGACGAGCGCGGCACCGCCGAATACAACCTGGCGCTCGGCGAACGCCGCTCCAGCTCGGTCAAGGGCTACCTCGTGAGCCTCGGCATCGCGGCCGACCGCATCACCGTGATCAGCAAGGGCAAGGAGACGCCCTTCTGCACCGAAGGCAACGAAGCCTGCTGGCAGCAGAATCGCCGCGGCCACTTCGTCATCACCGGCAAGTAGTCCGGTTCATCACCCTGACGAACCGGCTCCGCGCCGGTTCGGAACACGAAGAGCGCCCGCGAGGGCGCTCTTCGTGTTTGCGGCGCCCTGCGGCTCGGCGTCAGTGCACGGTGGGGGAGCGGAGCTGTCCGGCGATGTGCTCGGCGGCGGCCCGCGGATCGACGGCGCCGGTGATCGGTCGTCCGATGACGAGATAGGTGGCGCCGGCCTGCATTGCTTCGGCCGCGCCCATCGTCCGCGCCTGATCGTCGCTGCCGATCTGCGCGGCGGCGCGGATCCCCGGCGTGACGATGCTGAAGTCCGGGCCGCAGGCGTGGCGGATGGCTCGCGTCTCGAGCGGCGAGGCGACCACGCCGTCGAGTCCTGAGGCCTGAGCCAAGCGGGCCAGATGGGTGACCTGGTCGATCACCGCGCGCGACGTGCCGATCTCGGCCAGCGCGCCCTCGTCCATGCTCGTCAGCACGGTCACGCCGATCACCAGCGGCCGCGGCCGGCCGAGTTTGGCGGCCGCGAGCGCCGCCGCGTCGCCGGCCGCGCGCATCATCTTGCTGCCGCCCGAGCAGTGCACGTTCACCATCCAGGCGCCCGTGGCCACCGCCGACGTCACCGCGCCCGCCACCGTGTTCGGGATGTCGTGGAACTTCAGGTCGAGGAACACGCGCTCGCCGCGCTCGGCCAGCGTGCGCACGATCGCCGGGCCCTCGGCGGTGAAGAGCTGCTTGCCGATCTTGAAGCCGCCGACCGAGCCCGTGAGGGCATCGGCGAGGGCCAGAGCCTTGGCCGCGGTATCGACGTCGAGGGCAACGAGGATGGGGTTCATGCGTGAGCTCTCGCCGGTGTCTGGGTGTCCACGGCGCCGACCAGATCGGCGAGCCGTGTCACCTGATGACGGGTCATGTAGTCCTCGAGGCCGTCGAGCAGCTTCGTCCAGATGAACGGATCGACGAAGTTGGCGGTGCCGACCTGGACCGCGTTGGCGCCGGCGAGCATGAACTCGAGCACGTCGCGCGCCTCCATGATGCCGCCCATGCCGATGATGGGAATCTTCACCGCCTGGCGACACTCCCACACCATCCGCACCGCAATCGGCCGGATCGCCGGACCGCTCAGGCCGCCGACGATGTTGGAGAGCTTGGGGCGGCGCTGTTCCACGTCGATGGCCATGGCCAGGAACGTGTTGACGAGCGAGATGCCGTCGGCGCCGGCGTCTTCGGCGGCGCGCGCGAACGAGGCCGGCGAGGTGACGTTGGGCGTGAGCTTCGGAATCACCGGCAGGGTCGTGACCTTGCGGATCGCGCTCACCACGCTGAACGTGCCGTCGAGGCTGCACCCGAACTGGATGCCGCCTTCCTTGATGTTCGGGCACGAGATGTTCACTTCAAGCGCGTCCACGCCTTCGGCGTCGGACAGGATGCGCGCCACCTCGACGTACTCGTCGAGGGTCGTGCCGCAGATGTTGACGATGGTGCGAGCGCGGCGCTGGCGCAGCAGCGGCAGCTTCTCGCTGATGAAGCGGTGCACGCCGATGCCCTGCAGGCCGATGGCGTTGAGCATGCCCGAGGGCGTTTCGACGATGCGTTCCGGCTTGTGACCCTGGCGCTCGGCCAGGAACAGGCCCTTGGTGGCCACGGCGCCGAGCAGCGCGAGGTCGACGACCTCTTCGTATTCGAGTCCGTAGCCGAAGCAGCCGCTGGCCGCAATCAGCGGATTGGGCAGCTCGAGCGAGCCGATGGTGACTGAGAGATCCAGGGGCTGCATCGCGCTAGTCCCACACCACTGTGGCGCCGTCGAAGACCGGCCCGCCGATGCACGAGCGCACGTAGCGGGTGTGGCCGTCGGCGTGCTTCACCGGCACGACGCAGCTGTAGCAGCCGCCCAGGCCGCAGCCCATGGTGCGTTCCATCGACACCTCGTTGGGCTGGCCGTAGGCCGCCGACAGCCTGGCCACCGCCGCGAGCATGGGCTCGGGGCCGCAGGCATACAGGGTCACCTCGTTGGGGCCGCCCAGCGCCTGCAGCGACGCCTCGAGCGGCAAGGTGACGCGTCCGGGTACGCCGATGCTGCCGTCTTCCGTGCACAGCACCAGACGCACGCCGAGCCGATCGAAGAACTCCAGGTAGTAGAGCTCGTCGCCGGTGCGCGCGCCGTAGAAGAGGGTGGTCGGCACCTCGAGGGCCACGAGCGCTTCCGCCAGCGTGGCGAAAGGGGCGAGACCGACGCCGCCCGCCACCATCCACGCCTCACCGGCCGCCGGCGGGTTGAAGGGCAGGCCGAGGGGGCCGAGACATGAGACGGTGTCGCCCGCGTCGAGGTCGTAGAGCAGGCCAGTGGTGCGGCCCGCACGCTTGTTGAGGATGCTGATCGCCCGCACCGTCCCCAGGTCGTCACGCAGCACTTCGAAGACCGAGAACGGCCGGCGCAGCATCGGATCGCTGCTGGTGCTGGTCTTGAGCATCACGAACTGACCGGGTTCGGTGAGGGCACCGACTTCGGGAGCGGCGATGGTGAGCACGTTGTAGTCGCGCGACAGCCGGACGTTCGAGAGCACGGCGGCCCGCACATCCACGGGAGGCATGCTGAGAAGTATAGCAACTGGGGGCTGGGGGCCGTTGACGCGGCAGAGGGCGCGAACCGACCGGAGTCGCGGGACGTCATACTGAAGGGTGTTCGCGTGCCCCTCCCGGTTCCTGCCCGATGACTGTGACGCATTCCTCCCGACCATTTCTCGCACCCGCGATCCTCGGCGTGCTGCTCGGCCTCGGCGTGCCGGTGTCGCCCGCAGCTGCGCAGGTGCCGGCCGTCGCTCAGACCGAACGCGTCATCAGCGGCGTGGTCATCGACGCGGAGTCGCATGTGCCCCTTGCCGGGGCGGTG
>JBDTWC010000241.1:0-5057 GCA_040006875.1 Acidobacteriota bacterium
GTCAGCTCGTCCACCAGGCGCGCGTCGGCCGGACCGAGGCGCACGGCGCACACGCCCTTCGCCGTGGCGGCCACCAGCAGTCGGCCCAGCGAACACGCCACCACCGTATAGCGGATGGTCTCGCCAGCCGCGCCGCGGCGGTAGGCCGCGGGCGTGAGGCCGACGCCGGTGGGCTTGTGAGCCGACACACGACTCGGCGACCCGTAGCCGGCCTCGTAGGTGGCACTCGTGACGTCTGCGCCGTGGCGCAGCGCGCGGCGGAAGTGCTCGGCCCGGCAGGCGGCGTGGAACTCGCGCGGGGACACGCCGGTGTGCGCGGTGAAGACGCGCTGGAGGTGCGAGGGGCTGAGAGCGACATGCGCGGCGAGGGCGGACAAGACCACCGGCTCGGTGGCGTTGGCGCGCAGGAACGAGGCGGCGCGAGCCACGGCCTTGGCCGCGGGGTTCACGGGACGGGCGCCGTGCGGCGCGCAGCGCAGGCAGGCGCGGAAGCCGGCGCGCTCGGCCTGCTCCGGCCGGTCGAAGAAACGCACGCGATCGCGGCGCGGCCGGCGGCTCGGGCAGGTGGGGCGGCAGAAGACGCCGGTGCTCAGCACGGCGTAGACGAAGCGGCCGTCGGCCTCGACGGCGCGTGTCAGCACCTGGGTCCAGCGAGCGTCGTCGGAGCGTGGACGGGGCATGGCGAAAACGGTCGGCGTGGCGGTGTGAGTCATCATGGCATGAGCGTAGCGGCCGGGTGCCGGGCGGCGCGATCCGCGGCTTGCGGTGGAACTTGCCGGCGCACGCGACCTCCTGCGGCCTGACCAGCCCCCGGTGGCACGTGCCAGCCGGGGGGATAGGATGGCACTGCTATGCGCCGTCACGTGCTTCGCTTCTTCGGGGTTCTGCTGGTGCTCGCCGTGGCCGTGGCGGCTATCGTCACCATCGGCGCGCGCGTGATGGTCGGACGCAGCCTGCCGGTCATCGACGGCCCGCTACCCCTCACCGGCCTGGCCGCGCCGGTGACCGTGACCCGCGACGCACTGGGCGTGCCGACGGTCACGGCCCAGTCGCGCGTCGATCTGGCGCGGGCCGTGGGCTTCGTGCACGCGCAGGAACGTTTTTTTCAGATGGATCTGCAGCGCCGTCAACCCGCGGGGGAGCTGTCGGCGCTGGTCGGCGCCGCGGCGTTGCCGTCGGATCGCGCGCTGCGCGTGCATCGCTTCCGCCACATCGCGGGCCTGGCCGTGGCAAAAGCGCCGGCCGACTATCGCGCCGAGCTCGAGGCCTACACCGCGGGCGTCAACGCCGGCCTGACCGCGCTGGCGGCGCCGCCGTTCGAGTACCTGCTGCTACGCACCACGCCCGAGCCGTGGCGGGTCGAAGACTCGATGCTGACGGCAATCGCGATGTACGTGACGCTGCAAGGCGCGCAGTGGGAATACGAGAAGACGCTCGGCGCGCTGCACGACGCGGTGCCAGAGCCGCTGTTCGAGTTCCTGGCCGGGCGCGCGAGCGATTGGGAAAGTCCGATCGCGGGCCCGCCGCAACCGGTGCCGCCTGTACCCGCCGCCGAGGTGTTCGGCCTCAAGCGCGGGGCGTCAAAGCACGTGGCACGCACCTGGGCGGTTCCCTCTCTCGGCAGCCTCCCGTGGTGGGCACAACTGCCGCGCGAAGACGAGGCGGCGCTCGGCAGCAACAGCTGGGCGGTGTCGGGCGCGCGCTCGAAGACCGGCAGCGCGATGGTCGCAAACGACATGCATCTGCGCCTGGGGGCGCCGAATATCTGGTACCGCGCCACGTTCGTGATCCCCGACGACCGGCGGCCGGGCGCGACGCGCACGCTCTCGGGCGTGACGCTACCCGGCGGGCCGCAGATGGCCGTGGGCAGCAACGGCGACATCGCGTGGGGCTTCACCAACTCGGTCGGCGACTGGTCCGACGTGGTGCTGATCGATCCCGTGCCTGGCGACGCCACGAAGTACCAGTCCTCCGACGGCCCGCGTGGGTTCGAGAGGCACGACGAGACGATTGTGGTCAAGGGCGCAGCGCCGGTGACGCTGCCGGTGCGCTGGACGATCTGGGGTCCGGTCGTCGGTGTCAATCACGACCGGCGCGAGCTGGCGCTGAAGTGGGTGGCCCACGATCCGCAGGTCCTCGCCACCGACCCGGCCCGCGTGGCGCAGGCGCGCAGCGTCGTCGAAGCGATGCATCTGGCGGTGGGCGCGGCGCTCGCGGCCGAGAACATGGTGGTCGGCGATCGCGACGGACACATCGGCTGGACCATCTACGGCGCGGTTCCGCGCCGCGTCGGCTTCCGCGGCGACGTGCCCACCTCATGGGCCGACGGCACGCATCGGTGGGACGGCTATCTCGGCTACGACGAGCATCCGCGCGTGGTCGACCCGCTGGATGGGCGCGTGTGGAGCGCGAACGCGCGGGTCGTGGGCGGCGCCATGCTCGACAAGATCGGCGACGGAGGCTATAGCGACGGCATTCGCGCCTGGATGATCCACGACGACCTGATGAAGATCGACCAGGCCGACGAGCGCGCGCTCTTCGCCATCCAACTCGACAACCGATCGGTGTTCCTCGATCGGTGGCGCACGGTGTTCCTGGCGGCGCTCACGCCCGATGCGGCGCGCGGGAACGCCCTGCGCAGCGAGGCCCGGGGCCTCGTCGACACCGCATGGTCCGGGCGCAGCGACGCGGATTCAGTGGCTTATCGGCTCGTGCGCACCTTCCGCCTGAACGCCTCGCGCATGGCCACCGACGCGATCGTCGCCGGCATTCACGGCCCGGGCGAGATCGACTTCGGTACGGTGCGCCGGATCGAAGGACCGCTGTGGCGGCTCGTGCACGAGCAGCCCGCGCACCTGCTCGATCCCGACTACCCGACGTGGGACGCGTTCCTGCTCGCCGCCATCGACCAGACGATCGCCACCATGACGGCCGGTGGGCAGCCGCTCGGCGCGCGCACGTGGGGCGAGCAGAACACCGCCGACATCGCGCACCCGCTCACCGCCGCGGTGCCCTTTCTGGGCCGCTGGCTCAGCATGCCGCACGATCCGCTCTCCGGCGACGTCTACGCTCCGCGCGTGCTCACGGCCCGCTCCGGTGCATCGGAACGCCTGGTCGTCTCACCAGGTCACGAAGCAACCGGCATCCTGCACATGCCGGGCGGCCAGAGTGGTCATCCGCTGTCGCCGCACTACCGCGACCAGCAATCGGCATGGGTCACGGGCACACCGCTGCCGCTCGAGGCTGGCCCAGGCGTGCACACCTTGACCCTGACTCCGCGCTGACCAGCCAGCGCCGCAGCCGCGGCGCGCCGAACCGCCCTGAGGCCGTGGTAGTCTCCACTTCCCCCTCAGGCACAGGTCGCATGTATCCCGTTCAGTTGGCCCTGCTCGCGGTCGAAGCGGTCGTCATGGCCACCCTCGTGCTCGGGCTGTTCCGCAGCCGCACGCTCCTCGGCTTGTCGCCGCTCTACATCGTGGTCGGCGGCTTCCAGTACCTCGAAGCCTCGCTCGGCCTGCGGGTCGACGTGGCCCCCGGCTGGGCCATCTATCCCGCTTCGATGGTGATGTTCACGGCCACGCTGCTGGCGGTGCTGCTGGTCTACATCAAGGAAGAGACGCGCGAGGCGCGCAAGCTCGTCTACGGTCTGGTGCTCGCCAACGCCGGGCTGTCGCTCATCGCGATGGTGGTGAGCGAGCACGTGCGCATTCCGGGCAGCGACGTGCCGGTGGGCCTGACCACCAGCTCGCTGCAGTTCAACGCGTGGGTCGGCCTGGTGGGCACGGTGCTGCTGTTCTGCGACGCCATCGGCATGATCCTGATCTACGAGTTCGTGAGCCGCTACACCTCGAACCTGTTCGTGCGCACGGTCGTGGCACTGCTTGCCACGGGCACGTTCGACAGCATCTTCTTCACGTTCGCGGTGCAGCAGGGGCAGCCCGAGCTGCGGGCGCTGCTGGTGGCCGCCGTGGCCGGCAAGGCCGTGGCCGTCGTGTTCTACGCCACCGCGTTGACGATCTACCTGCGCTACTTCGAGCCGGAGACGGCGACGGTCGGCAGCGGCGATGTCGCCGATGTGTTCCAGAAGCTCACCTACCGGCAGCTCTACGAACAGGCGCGCGTGCGCATGACCCGCGACGCGCTGACCGGACTCTACAACCGCGGCTATTTCGACGAGGTGCTGCCGCGCGCCGTGGCCCAGGCCGATCGCTACCAGCACCCGGTGAGCGTGCTGCTCGTCGATACCGACAACTTCAAGGAGATCAACGACACGCACAGCCACCTGGTGGGCGACCGCGTGCTCCGGCTGGTCGCCGAGCTGCTCGGCGAGCACGCCCGCGCGGCCGATACGGTGTGCCGCTACGGTGGCGATGAGTTCGTGGTGATCCTGTCGAGCGCCGATGCGGCCAGTGCCGCCGCTTTCGCCGAGCGCTTCCGCCGCCGCCTGCGCGACCGCGCCAGCGTGGCGCTGCCCGGTGGCACGGTGCGCATCACCGCCACGGTGGGCATCGCCACGTTCCTCGAAGATCACATGGCGCAATCGCCCGAGGATCTGCTCCGGCTCGCCGACAGCCGCCTCTACGCGGGCAAGCGCGCCGGGCGCGACCGCGTGGTGTGGCGCGATCAGCCGCTCGAAGCGGTGTAGCTCATGACGGACGGGTTCACGATTCGTCGGGCCACGTCGGCCGACGCGGCCCTGGTCGCGGCCTTCGGCGCCCGCACCTTCCACGACACCTTCGCGGCCGACAACCGTCCGGAAGACATGGCGGCGCATCTGGCCGAGACATTCGGCGTGGCGCAGCAGACGGCGGAGCTCACCAGTGCCGACTACGTGACGCTGCTCGGCTACGTGGGCGACGCGCTGGCCGGGTTTGCGCAGGTGCGGCGACGCGAGCCGCCCGCCTGCGTCGAGGGTCCGCTGCCGATCGAACTCCATCGCTTCTACGTGGACCAGACGTGGCACGGCCGGGGCGTGGCCGCGCAGCTCATGGCCGCGGGCGTCGCCGCGATCCGCGAGCTCGGCGGACGCACGGTGTGGCTGAGCGTGTGGGAGCACA
>JBDTWC010000242.1:0-5049 GCA_040006875.1 Acidobacteriota bacterium
CCGTGGCTGGCCGAGAAATGGACGGCCTCGGCCAACGGGCTGGTCTACACGTTGACGCTCCGCGACGGCCTGCAGTGGTCCGACGGCGCTCCCTTCTCGTCCGCCGATGTGGCGTTCACCTTCAAGGCGGTGTTCGATCCGGCTACCAAGAGCGTGCTGGCCAGCAGTCTCGAGGTAGACGGACAGCCGCTCACCGTCGCCACCCCGGATGCGCGCACCGTCGTGGTCACGTTTCCACAGCCATTCGGCCCCGGCATCCGCCTGCTCGACAACCTCGTGATCATGCCGAAGCACCGGCTCGAGTCAGCGATGACCGAAGGCACTCTGGCGCAGACGTGGACCACCGCCACGCCGCCGGCCGAGGTCGTCGGCATGGGCCCGTTCGTGCTGAGCAGCTACGAGCCAGGCCAGCGGCTGACGTTCACGCGCAATCCCCACTACTGGAGAAAAGACGATCAGGGCGCGGCCTTGCCTTACCTCGATGGCCTGGTGCTCGAGTTGGTGCCCGACCCGAACACCGAACTGCTGCGCTTGCAGTCAGGTCAGCTGGACATGATCCAACAGCAGCTGCGCGCTGAAGACTACGCGTCGGCCCGGGAACTCGAAGCCAAGGGCGTGTTGGCGATGACGGAGCTGGGGGTGGGCGTCGATCCCGACGTGTTCTTCTTCAACCTGCGGCCGGCCGCCTGGGCGAAGGATCCGCGCGGACGCTGGCTCTTCACCGATGCCTTCCGCCAGGCAATCAGTCACGCGGTCGATCGCGAGGCCTACGCCAACACGGTGTTCCTGGGCGCGGCCGTGCCGGTGCACGGACCGGTCACGCCCGGCAACAAGGAATGGTTCTGGCCCGACGTGCCACGTTACCGCTTCGATCCGGCCAAGGCGCGCGAGTTGCTGGCCGGGCTCGGCCTCACCAATCGCGACACCGACCCGTGGCTCGAAGACGAGGCCGGCACCGAAGCTCGCTTCACGATGCTGACCTACAAGGGCAACTCATCCCTCGAGCGCGGCGCGCAGGTGCTGAAGGAGAGCCTTGAAGCCGTGGGCGTGGCCGTCGACGTGGTGCCGCTCGAGCCGAGTTCGGTGGTCGAACGGATGCTCGCCGGCAACTTCGAGTCGATCTTCTTCTATTACGTGTCGAGTGACACCGACCCGGCCATGCAACGCGACTTCTGGGTCAGCTCCGGCAGCGCGCACATCTGGAATCTGTCGCAGACCACGCCGGCCACGGCGTGGGAAGGCGAGATCGACCAGTTGATGACCCGCCAAGCCGCGTCGCTCGACCAGGCTGAGCGCGTGAAGCTGTTCCGCGACGTGCAGCGGGTCTTCAGCGAGCACTTGCCGGCGTTGTACTTCGCCGCGCCGCGGTTGTACTTGGCAGTGAGCACCCGCGTGCGCAACACTACGCCGGCCGTGATCCGACCGCAGTTGCTCTGGAGCGCCGACACGCTGGCGCTGGCACCCGCCGGCGCGAGCCGGTAGCGCATGATGCTGGCCGGCTTCGTCGTGCGTCGCGTGGCCAGCGGGATCGTGTTCGCCTTTGCCGTGGCGTCGCTGGCGCTGCTGCTGGCGCGACTGGCACCCGGCGACGCCACCACCGGCGACTGGGCCACTATGTCTCCCGACCAGCGCGCGGCGCGGCGCCATGAGCTCGGGCTCGACGTGCCGCTGCGCACGCAGTACGGACGCTGGCTGCAGGGCGTGGCGCATCTCGATCTCGGGCAGTCGTCGCTCTATCGACGTCCGGTTGCAGCTCTGGTCGGCGAGCGCGCCCTCAACACGGCGCTGCTCGCGGTCGTGGCAGCAGTCGTGGCGACCCTCATCGGCATTCCCCTTGGACGCTTCAGCGGTGCGCACCAAGGCGCGCTGGCCCGCCTGGTGCGGCTGCTGTCGATTGCCACGCTGTCGATGCCGCCGCTCCTCGGCGTGCTCATGCTCGTGTTCCTGGCGGCCTACACCGGTTGGCTGCCCGTGGGCGGAATGACGTCCGCCCGCCTGTCGGGGACGGCGTGGATCGTTGATCTGGCGCGACATCTGCCCGTGCCCGTGCTCGCGCTGGCCTTGCCACTCGCTGCCACGCTGGAGCGCGTGCAGGCGCGGTCCATGGCCGAGGCCATCGGTCGGCCCTTCGTCGCTGCGAGCCGCGCGCGCGGCCTCAGCCGCGACCGCACCCTGCGCGTACACGCGTGGCCGGTGTCGCTGGCGCCGGTGCTCGGCCTCTACGGCGTGCTCGTGGGCGCGCTCTTCAGCGGGTCGTTCGTCGTCGAAATCGTCACGTCATGGCCCGGGCTCGGTCTGTTGCTGTTCGACGCGCTCCACGGCCGCGACGTGTGGCTCACGGCTGGATGCGGTGCGGCCGGGGCGGTGGCTCTGGCGGCGGGCACCACCTTCGCGGACGTGCTGCATGCGATGGTCGATCCGCGGGTGCTCGAAGGGCGCGACGCGTGATGCGGCGCCCGCTCGGCCTGCTTGTGGTGCTCGCGCTCGCGGCGCTGGCCGCACCGCATCTGGCGCCCTACGGCCCTTCGGAGCGATTTGGCGACTATTTGCATGCGCCGCCGATGCTGGTTCAAATCGACGGCGGCGGATTCTACACGCATCCCTTGATCCTCGTGGACCGGCTCGCGCAGCGCTTCACGGTCGATACCAACCGCCGGCTGACCTTGCCAGGATCGTGGCGGCAGGGCAGCGACCCGGTGTTCCTGCTGGGTGCCGATTCGCTCGGCCGCGACGTGTTGTCGCGCACCTTGCACGGCGCGCGGGCCACGCTTGGGCTCTCGCTCGTGGCCACCGCCGGCACGCTCGCGCTCGGCGCGGTGCTGGGCCTGTGGGCCGGCTATGCCGGCGGGCTGGCCGAACGTGCCGTCGTCACCATCGGCGACGTGCTGCTCGTGCTGCCGCTGCTCTATGCGGTGGTGGCGCTGCGCGCGGCGTTGCCGCTGGTGCTCACGCTCGACACCGTGGTGGTGGTGCTGACCTTGATTTTCGTGACCTTGGGCTGGCCGCGCGTCGCTCGGGGCGTGCGCGCCATCGTGCGAGCCGAGGCGGATCGCGAACACGTGCTCGCGGCCGTCGCGCTCGGCGCGTCGCCCTGGCGCGTGGTGTCGCGTCACGTGTTACCCGCATGTTTCGGCTATCTGGCCGTGCAGACCGCCCTGCTCGTGCCGACGTTCGTGCTGGCCGAGGCCACGCTCTCCTATCTCGGCCTGGGCTTTCCCGACGGCGTGCCCAGTTGGGGCACGGCGCTGACCGACGCGGCCAACGTGTCGACGATGACGCGTGCGCCGTGGACACTCGCGCCAGCGGTGGCCGTGTTCCTCGTCGTGCTCGTGACTAATCTCCTGCTCGAGCCGTCGCGGCACGTCCCGATCGCCGACGTCGGACGATCGGGGTAGACTCGGCCCATGCCCGCGCTGCCCGGCCTCTACACGCCCATGGTCACGCCGTTCCGCAACGACACCGTCGACGACGCCGCCATTCGCCGCAACGTCGAGCGCTACATGCAGACCCGCCTCACCGGCCTGGTGGTACTCGGGTCGAGTGGCGAAGCCGTGATGCTCGACGAGCAGGAGGCAGATCGCGTGATCGCCGCCGCCCGCTCGGCCATGCCCGCCAGCCGGCCGCTCATCGCCGGCACCGGCGCCGAGTCGACCAAGGCCACCGTTGCGGCCGCTAAGCGCGCCGCCGGCCTGGGCGCCGACGCGGTGCTGGTGCGCACGCCGTCGTTCTTCAAGAACATGATGACCGCCGACGTCTTCGTGCGCCACTACGTGGCCGTCGCCGAACAGAGTCCGGTGCCAGTGCTCCTCTACAACGTGTCGATGTACACCGGCGTCACCCTTCCGCCCGATGCGGTCGGCCTGCTGTCGGGCCATCCCAACATCGTCGGCCTGAAGGAGTCGGGCAGCGACGCCTCACTTCTGGCCGACTACGTCTCACGGTCGGGGCCGGACTTCTTCGTGCTCGCCGGTAGCGGCGTCGCCTACTTCGCCGGCCTGATGGCAGGCGTTGACGGCGCCATTCTGGCGCTGGCCAGCGTGGTGCCCGACTTGTGCGCCGACATCCTCGACCACGTTGGGGCGGGTCGCGTTCTGGAGGCGCGAGCGGTTCAACGGCGGATCACCCCGCTCGCGCGTACCATCGGCGGTCTGCACGGCGTGCCGGCCCTCAAAGCGGCCCTCGACCTGATGGGCTTCGATGGCGGACCGCCGCGCGCGCCGCTGGGCGCCACGCCGCCCTCGGTTGTGGAACTGTTGCGGCGTCAACTGACCGACCTCGGCGTGCCTCTGCTGCAGCCGGTGCCGATGGACGCCGACCCCGCAACGTCCTGACGGAGTGACTCCGTGGGGCGGCACTTCGCCCACGTGACTGCTGCGCAAGCTGGAAATCGCGGCAATTGCTGAACGTGACGAAGGCAAGTGCGGCGCCATCACATGCAGCGCTATGTGAGCGGCATCGGCGCGCGCATCGCCCGCGTGTCGCACCGGCCGACCTGGCCGTGGACCTTCACCGTCGTCGATGCCCCGGTCGTGAACGCGTTCGCGCTGCCCGGCGGCTACGTCTACGTCAGCCGCGGCCTGCTCGCCCATCTCGGTGACGAATCGGAACTGGCCGGCGTGCTCGGTCATGAGGTGGGCCACGTCACCGCGC
Source organism: Acidobacteriota bacterium (assembly GCA_040006875.1). GTDB lineage: Bacteria > Acidobacteriota > Vicinamibacteria > Vicinamibacterales > UBA2999 > CADEFD01. Next base: position 4,651 of record JBDTWC010000242.1, read on the forward strand.
GCCATGCCGCGCAGCACTACACCCGCGCGGCGGGTGGCTCGCTCGGCGTGCTGCTGGCGAGCATCTTCGTGCCCGGCGTGCGGCCGTTAGGCGACCTCGCTTCGGCCGGGATGGCACGCTGTTCCTGAAGTACGGCCGCGACGACGAACTCGAACGGATCGGCTGGGCGTGGAGTACGCGTCGAAGGCAGGATGGGATCCCGACAGCGTGCCGCGCTTCCTCGAGACGCTCTCGCGCCTCGACGCCCTGACCGAGCGGGGCGTGCCCAACTGGCTATCGACCCCTCCCGATCCCATCGCGCCTGGTCAAGGCAAAGCCAGTGGCCGCGACGTTCGCGGCCGGGGCGCACGAGCGGAACCGCGATGAGTTCCAGCGGCACATCGACGGTCTCGCCTACGG
>JBDTWC010000243.1:0-5017 GCA_040006875.1 Acidobacteriota bacterium
TCGGCCTGCTGGTGCTCTTCGGGGTGGTGAAGAAGAACTCGATTCTGCAGATCGACCACGCCAACCAGCTCAAGGCCGGCGGCCTCGACGCACACGCCGCCGCGGTGCAGGCCAGCCGCGACCGGCTGCGTCCGATTCTGATGACCACGCTGGCCTTCGTCGCCGGCATGATCCCGCTGGTGCTGTCGAGCGGCATCGGCTCGGGCACCAACCGCGCCATCGGCTTCGTGATCATCGGCGGGCAGAGCATGGCGCTCTTGCTCACCCTGATCGTGACCCCGGTGGCCTACACGCTGTTCGACGACCTGGCGCAGAAGCGCCTCTTCTCGCGCCTGTTCGCGTGGCCGCGCGGCAAGCGCGTGGCTCAGCCGGCAACGATGCTGATCCTGCTCATGGCGTGTGGGCTCACCGTGGGCGCGCCGCAACCCCTGGCGGCGCAATCGGCGCCGGCGGTAGCGGCCGCCTCGCCCGGCTTGCGGCTGAGCGTGGACGACGCGCTGAAAATGGCCGAGGAGCACAACACCAAGCTGGCCGCCGATCGCCTCGACCCGCAGATCAGCGAGGCGCGCGTGGATGAAGCAGTGGCGGCGTTCAAGCCGGCCCTCGCGGTCAGCTCGCAGCATGTCGACGAGCGCGATCCGCCGTCGAACTTCCTGGTCGCCAATGGCCAGAAGACCACGACCCTGTCCACGTCTGCCGGCGTGCAGCAGAAGCTGCCGTGGCTCGGCACCTCGTACACGGCGGCGTGGGACGCGTCGCGCGCCACCAGCAACAGCTTCCTCAACAACTACAACCCGACCCTTCGCTCCGGGTTGAATCTGTCGGTGTCGCAGCCGCTGCTGCGCGGCTTCGCCATCGACCTGTCGCGCCAGCAGGTCGAGCTGAGCAAGCAGAACCGGACCGCCGCCACCGAGACCTACCGTGAGCGCCTCGTGGTCACGCGCACCGACGTGAAGCGCGCCTACTGGGACCTGGTGATCGCGCGCGCCACCGTGAACGCCCAGCAGGCCTCGCTCGACACCGCGCAGGAACTGGTGCGCACCAACCAGGCGCGCGTCGACGTGGGCCAGTCGCCGCCGCTCGATCTGGTGTCGGCGCAGGCCGAGGTGGCCGGACGGCAGGAGGCGCTGATCGTGGCCGATACGTCAGCGCGTCAGGCCGAGGATCGCCTGCGGCTGCTCATCATCGACCCGAGCGATCTGGCCGCCTGGCACACTCGCATCGAGCCCGTCGACCCACCGCCGGCGGTGATGACCACGCCCGACGTGGACACGGCCGTGGCGCTGGCCCTCAACGAGCGCACCGACGTGGCCCGCGCCCGGATCGCCATCGAGTCGGCCGACACCACCGTGAAGTTCGCCGGCAACCAACGCCTGCCCGACGTGCGCCTCAACGCCGCCTACGCGGCCGCCGGCCTCGGCGGCACGAGGCTGCTGCGCGAAGGCGGTTTCCCGGGCACGGTCGTCGGCACGAGCGGCGAAGTCGATCTGCGGCAGGTGCTCAACCAGGTGGTCGGCGGCGACTACCCCACGTGGACCGCTGGCCTGAGCCTCAGCTATCCGCTCGGCAAGAGCGCGCAGGACGCGGCCGCGGCCCGCGCCAAGCTCGAACGGCAGCAGGCCGAGCAGCGGCTGAAGACGGTGCAGGGCGAGGCCATTCGCCAGGTGCGCGACGCCGCCCTGCAGGTCGAGATGCAGGCCAAGCGCATCGCCGCTACGCAGGCGGCCCGCGAACTGGCCGAGCAGCGCCTCGACGCCGAGCGCAAGCGCTTCGACGTGGGCATGTCGACCAGCTTCCTCGTGATCCAGGCGCAGCGTGATCTGGCTCAGGCCAAGACCAACGAGCTCGGTGCCACCCTGGCCTACGACGTGGCGCTGGTCAACTTCGAGGCCGTGCAGCAGGTGCCGCGCTAGCCCGAGACCGGCCCTCCCGCCGCCGGCCACACGCGTGGCGCGCGTGCTCAGTCGCGCGGGTTGGTCGCGAAGATCGACATCTCGGGCGTGAAGCCACGGTCGTCCATCTCGAGCACGGCCTTGACTGCGTGCGCGATGTCCTCGGCATGCAGCTTGGTCGGGTTGTCCTTCTGCGGCAGTCCGGCGGTGTCGAAGAACGGCGTGATCACCTCGCTCGGGTTGATGAGGAACACGCGGATGTTGTGCGGCCGCAGCTCGCCCCGCCAGCACTCGGTCATGCCCCGCAGTGCGAACTTACTCGCGTAGTAGGCGGTGCCGTTCGGTGCTCCGCGCGTGCCGGCGGTCGACGCGATGTTCACGATGTTGCCGCGCTTGCGGCTCACGAAGTGGCGGGCCGCCTCGCGGCCCATCAGCATCGGCCCGGTCACGTTGGTGGCGAACACCTGCTCGAAGCTCTCGAGGTCCTGATCGACCAGGGCCTTGAACACGCCGATGCCGGCGTTGTTCACCAGGATGTCGAGCTGGCCGAAGGTGTCGAGCACCTCACCCATGGTCCGGAGCACGTCGGCTTCCTGAGCCACGTCGGCGCGAATGGCGAGGGCGCCGAGGGTGGCGGCCGCCCGGGCCAGCTTGTCTTGGTCGCGTCCCGTGATGGCCACGCGCGCGCCGCTCTCGGTCAAGGCCTTCGCGATTGCGAAGCCGATGCCGCTGCTGCCGCCGGTGACGAGCGCTGTTGCGTTTGTGAGGTTCATACGCCAGCGTAGCGTGACTCGGCATCTGGCGCTCAGATGCCGAGTCGTGTGCCGCGCCGGGCGCCGCTACTGTGGCTGCCGCCCCGACGTGGCCGGCCCAGTCGGCGTGAGCGTGGTCGTTTTCTCGGCCACCGACTCGACCTTGCCGCGCGAGTAGGCCACCGGGAAGTAGCGCCCGCGGGCCCACAACTCGAACAGGTCGCGATAGTGGGGGCTCTCAGGATCCCCCGACTGGCCGGGCGTGTTCAGACCGACGCTGTTGTCCCAGTTGGCAGGGTCGGCCACGATCTTGAGCGAGCCGCCGCTCTGCTGGTTGTCTTGACCACCAGTGGCGCTCACCGTGGTGCCGTCGCCGCCGCGCGGGAACGGACCGACCTCGAGCTTCTTCTTCATCTCGGCGTTCACGGCCTCGGAAAGCGGATGCCTGATGAGCGCGTAGTGCAGCTTGTCGTCGCCCCACTTCCAGGTGGTCATGTCGGGCCCGAAGCGTGCGGTGACGTCGGCCACGCCTTGCTCGAACGCGGTCACGACCAGGGCATCGCGCGCCTTGGTGGGCTCGGCGCCGAAGCGGCCATCGGGCGCCCACAGCCAGTCGATGATGCGCTTGGTGCTGATGATGTTGCCGGGCACGACCGACCGCGCCGCGGCTGGAATCGCTACGTCGCGCACCGCCGCGATCAAGCGGCGCGTGAACAGCTCGTAGACCGCCGCCGCCGGCGAGTTCTTGTCGAGCACGAAGTCCCACTGCAACACGAGGTCGCGGGCCTTGACCGCCGCGGGGCTGGCAAACGGCAGATCGCGAAGCAGCGGCACGATGGTGCGCGCGGCAATCGACAGGTCGTCGTTCTGGAGGCGCGTCATCTCGGCCACGTTGAAGCGCCGGCCCGATTCGAGGACCTCGCTGATGCGATGGGCGCGGTAGGGATCGGCCCACAGGTAGTGCCGGGCCTGCGGATAGGGGTAGTCGTTCGGATAGAGGTAGTGGTTGGCCGTGGCCACGTAACCGCGCTCCGGATTGGTTTCGTGCGGCAGGGCGGTGATCGGCAGATAGCCGTCCCACTCGAAGCGCCCGTCGCCGGGCACCGGCAGCAGGCCGCTCCACGAGCGCAGCGGCGCGATCCCGGCGGCCTGGAAGCCGATGGTGCCGGTCTTGTCGACCCACACCATGTTCTCCGACGGCATGCGGTTGTAGCCACACGCCGCGCGGAACTCTTCCCAGGTCCTGGCCTGGTTCATGCGCAGGCTCGACAGATACGGCGCGCCGCCCGGCTCCAGCCACGCCGCGCGCAGCGCGTAGGCGCGCCGGTTGGCGCGATCCTCGTAGAGCACGGGGCCGTGGCGCGTGAACTTCAGCTCCACCTTGGCGTCGGCCTGGCCCTTCACGGGCACCGTGTCGTTCACGACCCGCATCGCTTCCCAGCCGCCCTGGTACTTGTACTCATTGGGGTTGGCGGGATTGGTTTCATAGACGAACAGGTCCTCGCTGTCGGTGCCGAAGATGGTCAGCCCCCACGCGCCGTACTCGTTGTGGCCGATCGACACGCCGGGCAGCACCGGCTCGCCGCCGCCGATCACGTTCCAGCCCGGCGCCACCAGGTGGACCCAGTAACGGAGCGACGGCGCCTCGATCACGCGATGCGGGTCGTTGGCCAGGAGCGGCAGCGAGCTCTCCGTGCGCGAGCCGCTCACCACCCAGTTGTTCGAGCCGAGGTCGAGATCGACGATCCGGCTGGGGATCGCGGCCGCGGGCGCATTTCGCGCTTCGACAGCCACGGCCGCGGCGGCCGGACGCTCCTGACCACGATAGGCCGGAGCGACGTCTTCGGGCCGGAAGGCGATCGGATCCCGGAACGCGTTGTAGAGCTTGAGCACGTCGGCGGGGAAGGTCTTCGGATCGACCAGCGGATCGAGCGTGAGCGGCGGATCGCCGCCCTGCAGCCACAGCAGCTCCTTGAGCTTGTCGCCGCTGCCCAGAGCGCCGATGGCGCGCACGTGCGTCACTTCGTTGGGCACGTTCGCGGTCAGCGCCTGGTGCCGCGAGATGACCACCGCCGGCGTCCACTTGCCGGGCGTGATGCCGAGCATCTTGAACTCGATCGGCAGCGCCGCCGGGGTGCGCATCGCCTCGTCGACGTAGGCGTTGACGCCCCGCACGTAGGCTTCGACGATTTGCTTGCCGCGCGGGTGGTAGTGGTTGAGCTCGGCGTCGAGATCGCCGCGGAACTTGTGGAGCCGGGTGCCGATGTCGCGCGGCAACTCGCGCGGCCCGAGGATCTCGGCCACCGTGCCGGTGGCGCGCCGCCGCCACACCTCGAACTGGAAGAGACGGTCCTTGGCGGCCAGATAGCCCTG
>JBDTWC010000244.1:0-5011 GCA_040006875.1 Acidobacteriota bacterium
ATCGTGCCAGCAGGTCCTCGCGGATGACGACGAGCGTGACGCCCGACGGCCCGAGGTTTTTCTGCGCGCCGGCGTAGATGAGGCCGTACTTGGCCACGTCGATCGGCCGGCTGAACATGTCCGACGAGGTGTCGGCCACGAGCGGCACGTCGCCGACGGCCGGCGCACCGGCCCACTCGGTGCCGAAGAGCGTGTTGTTGGTCGTGAAGTGCACGTAGGCGGCATCGGGCGTGAACGTCAGCTCGTCCTGACGCGGGATGCGCGTGAAGTTCTCGCCCTCGGTCGAGCCGGCGATGTGCACCGTGCCGACGCGCTGCGCTTCCTTGACTGCCTTCTGGGCCCAGCCGCCGGTCACGATGTCGGCGGCGGTGGCGCCGGCCGCGAGCAGGTTCATCGGCACCATCGAGAACTGCGTCGACGCGCCGCCCTGCAGGAACAGCACCTTGTAGTTGGCCGGGACGCCGCCGAGGGCCCGCAGGTCGGCCTCGGTCTGCGCCAGGATGGCCTCGAATGTCTTCGAGCGGTGGCTGATCTCGAGCACCGACATGCCCACGCCGGGCAGGGCCACGAGATCGCGCTGCGCTTCGAGGAGCACCGATGGCGGGAGCACGGCCGGACCGGCCGAGAAATTGAAGATGCGCTGGCTGGACATGATTCGGAGCTCTGGCTAGGCGGACAGGGAGACGAGTTGAACATCGAGGATGTGAGCGTTGTCGCGCACCGCCTCCATGGTGTGGAGCGACGGCTCGCCGTCGAGGTTGATGCGGGCCACGGCCGCTTCGGCGCCCTCGAAGACCACGTTCTCGGTCTCCTGCACGTTCAGGCCGGCTCCGCGCAGTTCGCCGAACACGTGCGCGAGCACGCCTGGACGATCGCGGTGGCGCACGACCAGCATGTGCGTCGCCGGGGTCGAGCGCGCCAGGTTGACGACGTTGGGCACGCGGCCCGTGTCCTTGTAGATGCGCACGATGCGCACCGTCTCAGCGGCGATCGCGTCCTGCGACTGGTCGGTCGACGCGCCGATGTGGTGCGTGCCGTAGACCCCGGCCAGCTGCACGATGTCATCGGCGAACGGCCCGCTGGCGCCGGTCGGCTCGCCGGCGAACACGTCGAGGCCGGCGCGGATGCCGTGGTCGCGGACAGCGGTGGCGAGCGCCGCCTGATCGACGACCTCGGCCCGGGCGGTGTTGATGAAGTAGGCGCCCTTCTTCAGATGCGACAGCAGCGCGGCATCGACGAACCCGCGGGTGTCCTTGGCTAACGCGAGGTGCACGCTCACCACATCGGCGGCCTTCACGACCTCGACCGGCGTGTTCACGACGGTGATGCCGAAGGTCTCAGCCACGCGGGCGGCTTCGGCCGGATCGGCGGCGAAACGCCGGCTCCACACCACCACCGACATGCCGAACGCCTTGGCCCGCGCCGCCACTTCCTGGCCGATGTTGCCGAAGCCGAGCAGGCCGAGCGTGCGTCCGTGCAGGCCGCGCGCCTTGGAGTACTCTTTTTTGTTCCACGTGCCGGCCCGCAGCTCGGCGACGTTGTCGGGAATGCGGCGATCGAGCGAAAGCATCAGGCCGAGGGCCAGTTCGGCTACCGCCACCGAGTTCTTCCCGGGACAGTTCGACACGTAGATGCCGCGCGCCGACGCACCCGCCACGTCGATGGTGTTCACGCCGGCCCCGGCGCGCACGATGAGCGAGAGCGAGCCGGCGTCGAGCACCGCTTCCTTCACCTGGGTCGAGCGCACCACCAGCACGTCGGCCGCGCTCGAGCGTACGGCGTCGGCGAGCGCCTCGTCCTTGGCGTCGGGCAGGTAGGAGACCGTGCACCCGAGGGCCTTCAGGCCGTCGAGCCCACTCTGTTCGAATTTGTCAGCAACCAGCACTTTCATCGAATTCCTCGCAGGCGGGCCGGAAGCCCGCGCCGTCTACACCAAGTGGCTCAGGACGCCGTCGCGCAGCTTCGGTTCGAACCAAGTGGATTTGGGCGGCATGGTGCCGCCGGCGTCCGAGATCCGCATCAGGTCGTCAACCGACACGGGGAAAAGCGAAAAGCCCACGGCGAAGGAGCCGCCATCGACCAGCCGCTCGATTTCCGCGGTGCCGCGGCTGCCGCCCACGAAGTCGATGCGCTTGTCGGTGCGCACGTCGCGAATGCCGAGCAGCGGCGCCAGCACCGCGTCTTGCAGCCGGCTCACGTCGAGCGTGGCGTCGAGCGTCACGCCGGCGGGCGCGGCGCCGAAATCGAGCGTCGACCAGGCGCCATCGAGATACATCGCCACCAGGCCCTTGCGGGCCGGCGTAGCTGGGCCGCCCGGGGTGACCGCGGCCACCGCGGCCAGCGCCGTGCGGAAGGCGGCCGACGTCATGCCGTTCAGGTCGCGGACCACGCGGTTGTAGGGCAGCACTTGCATCTGGGCGTCGGGAAACGCCACCGCCAGGAAGCGTTCGTGCTCGCCCGGGCCTTCCGCGGCCAGCGCCTGATGCGTGCGCCATGCGCTCGCGGCCCGGTGATGACCATCGGCGATGTAGAGCGCGGGCACGGCGGCAAACGCCGACACGAGCGCCGGCATCAGCGCCTCGGGCGCGCGCCACACCACATGCCGCACGCCGTCGGCCGCGGTGAAGTCGAAAAGCGGCTCGCCGGCGGTGACCGATTGCACGGCCTCGTCCACCGCCCGTGACGCGCGATAGGTGAGGAACACCGGGCCGGTCTGGGCGCGCAGGGCCAGGATGTGACGGGTGCGGTCGTCTTCCTTGTCGGGCCGCGTCTTCTCGTGCTTCTTGATGAGATCGCGCGCGTACTCATCGACGGCGTAGCACGCCGCCACGCCGGTCTGCACGTGGGTCCCCATGTGCAGGCGATAGACGTAGAGGCTGGGCTGGTCCTCCACGACGAGCGGCGCGGTCCGGCGCAGCCGATCGAAGTTCTCGTCGGCGCGGGCGTAGACCTCGTCGGAGTAGATGTAGGTGCCGGGGGCGCACTCGATCTCGGGACGCGAGACGCGCAGGAAGCTGAGCGCCTCATCCCCGGCCAGGGCTGTGGCTTCGTCGCTGTTCACGACGTCGTAGGGCACGGCCGCGACACGGGCCACGACGGCGGGCGTCGGGCGCAGCGCGGCAAACGGAAATAGTGCAGACATGGCCCGCATATCTTATCGGGTTCGGGCCGCCAGGGGACATTTCCGCCGCGAGATCGCCGCGATTGACCGAGGGTGGTGGCGGCACTACGATGCCGGGACGTGAAGCGCATAGCCACCGGTCGTCACGCGTTGTCTCTTTTCGTCTGGCGGATCGGCGCGGCCATCGTGGGCTTCGGGCTGGCGCTGACCGTGGCGGTGCAGGCCCAGGCGCGGCATCCACTGAGCGGGCGCGTGATCGCTCCGGTCATGGGCGTGGGCGGAGCCGACTGGCTCGAACGTCCTGAGCGCGAAGCCGAGGAAGCGCCGTCGAAGGCAATCAAGGCCCTGAAAATCGGTGCCGGCCAGGTCGTGGCCGACATCGGCGCGGGCTCCGGCTACTACACCGTGCGCCTGGCGCGGGAAGTGGGTGTCACCGGCCAGGTCTACGCCACCGACATCCAGCCCGGCATGCTCGGTCTGCTGGCCCGCAACGTCGCCAAGGCCAACTTGCGCAACGTCACCACGGTGCTCGGTACAGCCGAAGATCCGCATCTGCCCGCTGACGTGCTCGACCTCGCGCTCATGGTCGACGTCTACCATGAGCTGGCGGCGCCGCAAGTCTTCATCCGCCGGCTGCGCACGGCACTGAAGCGCACGGGCCGGCTGGTGCTGCTCGAGTACCGCAAGGAGGAGCCGCGCATCCCGATTCGGCCCGAGCACAAGATGAGCGTGGCGGAAGTGCGTCAGGAACTGGAGCCCGAAGGCTTCCGCCTGAGCGCGGTGCTCGACGACCTGCCGTGGCAGCACATCCTGGTGCTGACACGCACCGACGCGCCCTGATCGCACGCGGCGACTACGAGGCGAGAACGTCGATCAGGTCGCTGAATGCTTTCATCGCCGCCGGGTCGTTGTCGTCGAGGAAGCGCACCGCGAAGCCCTGCACCCGGTCGACATAGACCACCTCGGAGCGGAGCCGGAAGGTCTGACCCGAGAGCTTGATCTCGGTCGTGATCCTAGCACCCACGGGATTACTGGCGTAGGCGTCGATGAAGCAGCCGCCCTGGCTGACGTCGGTGATCCGGCAGTCGCGCATGCCCGACGCCCCGTCCCAGCCGCCGTCGTAGGGGCCGGAGAGTCGTTTGGAGCTGCGACGTTCGTTCCTCATCTGCGCGGTCCTTCCCGTTCCTGCGACGCCGGTGCTCGACACCAGTCCTATCGGCACCAAGCCGGTCGGTCTATGGCCCCGAAGCGCGGCCCGGTATAGGATCTGGCCTTTCCAGGATTCCACGTGCACCCAGACCTTACCGAAGCCATCGCTTTTCACCATGCCGTCCTGGCTGAGGGCGGCAAGGCCCTGGTCGGCTACGAAGCGGCCAAGACCCTCGCCAACGTCGTGCTGCTGTCGGAGATTCCGACCACCTACGACAAGAAGGAGAACCGCCAGGTCAACGCCGGCAACCTGCTGATCCGGGGCGTGCCGGGCGTGGGCAAGACGTTCTTCGGGGTGATCCTGGCGGCCATTTCCGACGCCAAGTTCGCCCGCATCCAGGGTCGCGCCGACCTGCAGCCCACCGAAGTCGTCGGCTTCCAGATGATCAACCCGGCCACCGGCGAGCTCATCACCGAGTTCGGCCCCCTCGCCTCGGCCGAGGTCATCCTGCTCGACGAGATCAACCGCATTCCGCTCAAGAGCCAGAGTGCCTTCCTCGAAGGCCTGCAGGACCGCACGGTCACGGTCGGCAAGACCACCTACGAGCTGCCGCAGTTCAGTTTCGCCATCGCCACGATGAATCCGGTCGAGCTCGGCCAGGGTACCTTCCCACTCTCTGAAGCCGCCACGGACCGCTTCGCGGTCATGATCAATGTCGGCTACCTGCCGCCGGAAGAAGA
>JBDTWC010000245.1:0-5006 GCA_040006875.1 Acidobacteriota bacterium
CCGAGGAGTTCCTCGGTGACGTGGCGACCTGGGATGCTGCTGAAGCGTCGCTCCGCCGCGCGCTCGAGGGCGCCGCGCAACCCTACGTGCTCGAAGCGGGCGAAGGCGCCTTCTACGGTCCGAAGATCGACTTCGACATCACCGACGCGCTCGACCGCAAGTGGCAGTGCGGCACCATTCAGCTCGACTACCAGATGCCGGCACGCTTCGACCTCAGCTACGTCGGTCCCGACAACGCGCCCCACATGCCGGTCGTGATCCACCGTGCCATCTTCGGCAGTTTCGAGCGCTTCATCGGCATCCTGATCGAGCACTTCGCCGGGGCCTTCCCTCTGTGGTTGGCACCGGTGCAGGTGGCGGTGCTGCCCATCACCGACCGGGCCAACGCCTACGCCCACGAGGTGCTCACCGCCCTGCGGGCGGCCGGGTTCCGGGCGGTGCTCGACGAGCGGCCGGAGAAGGTGAACTACAAGATTCGCGAGGCCCAACTCCAGAAGGTGCCCTACATGCTGGTGCTCGGCGATCGCGAGGCCGCCGACCGGGCGGTGGCCGTGCGCAGCCGCTCCAAAGGCGACCTCGGGGCCACCCCGCTCGACACATTTGTCGCCGAAGCCCTTGCCGAGGTTGCCGAGAAGCGGCTATCCTAAGTTCTTTCCGCCTGGAGGCTGACTATCGCATTCGATCGCAACCGTTCCGGTCGTCGTGACGACCGCGTCCGCACCAACGAGCGCATCCGGGTTCGCGAGATCCGGGTGATCGACGAAACGGGCCAGCAATTGGGCATCATGCCGCCGCCGCAGGCGCTCACGATTGCCAGGTCCAAGGGACTGGACCTCGTGGAGATCTCTCCCACTGCCGTGCCGCCGGTCTGCCGGATCATGGACTACGGGAAGTTCCAGTACCAGGAGGCCAAGCGGGCACGCGAGGCGAAGAAGCACCAGAAGGTCATCGAGGTCAAAGAGATCAAGTTCCGTCCCAAAGTGGACGAACACGATTACCAGTTCAAGAAGAAGCACATCGAACGCTTCCTCGAGGACGGCGACAAGGTGAAGGCGACGGTGTTCTTCCGGGGTCGTGAGATGGCGCACCCCGAGATTGGCCACCGCATCCTGACGCGACTCATCGAGGACCTGGCCGAGGTGGCCCTGCCCGAGACGATGCCGCGGCAGGAAGGCAATCAGATGCACACGATCCTGTCGCAGAAGCGCGGCAGCAAGCCGGCGGTGCGCACCACGCGGTCCGCCGACGGCAGTGAAGAGCTGACGGAAAGCTAGAGACGAACATGGCGAAGAAGCTGAAAATCAAGAGTCATCGCGGCGCGGCCAAGCGCTTCAAGAAGACCGGCACCGGTAAGTTCACGCGCGCCGCAGCCTTCAAGCGTCACTTGCTCACGAGCAAGTCCACGCAGATGAAGCGCCACGCCCGCGGCAACAAGATGGTCTCCGACTCGGAGCAGAACAAGCTCCGCCGGATGCTCCCGTACGACTAGGGGCTGAAGGCTGGGAGCAGTGGCTACGCTCATACGAGCCGCGCCGCTGACCCTCACCCGAAGAGACGATCTCGCAGCAGGCGATCAGGGCCTTCCGGCTGCGCGATTCCCCACCGCCACGACGCACTCTGCGTCTGGCGCCAAGTTCACTGACATGACCCCTGATCGCTGAGCGGAGAAGCAATGCCTCGCGTCAAACGCGGTACGGTCCGCCGTGCCAAGCGGAAGAAGCTGGAGAAGCTCACCAAGGGCTATTTCCAGAACAAGTCCAAGCTCTACAAGTTCATGAAGGAGGCGGCCGACAAGGCAGGCGTTTACGCCTACACCGGCCGCAAGCGGAAGAAGCGCGACTACCGGAGCCTCTGGGTCATGCGCATCAACGCCGCCGCTCGCGAGCACGGCCTGTCCTACAGCGTGTTCATGAACGGCCTGAAGAAGGCCGCCATCGAACTCGACCGCAAGAGCCTGTCGGAACTCGCTAACCGCGACGCCGCGGCCTTTGCCGCCATCGTCGCCAAGGCCAAGACCGCGCTCGGCGTCGCGTAGCGCCCGCTGGCCCTGCTCTCGACTCGACGGAAATAGAACGATTCGAACCGCGCCTCTCACCAGGAACTTCCTGGAGTAGGGCGCGGTTTTTTGTTGGGCGGGCAGCCCGAGTCGTGACCTTTTTTCAGCCTTTCGGGCCCGAGCGACCAGCCGCGAGAACCTAGCCGCTAGAATGTGTCGGTATATGACCACGCTCGACGAGCTCACCGCGCTCATCGCGGAGCATGAGCACGCGTTCGCTCACGAACTCGCCGCCGCCGATGCCCTCGCCGCGGCCGCGCGCGGCGCCGCCATCGACGCCCTGAAAGCGGGCTGGACCGGGCGCAAGTCGGGGCGCATCGCGGATCTCATGGCCCGACTCGCCTCCCTGCCGCCGGCCGAACGACGCCCCTTCGGGCAGCTCGTGAACGGGCTCAAAGGCCGGGTCGAAGCCGCGCTGACCGAACGCGAGGCCGCTGTCGCCGCGACCCGACGCCCAGCCGATGCGGTCGACATCACGTTGCCCGGCCGCGCGCCGGCCCTGGGCCATCGTCATCCGCTCAGCCTCGTGCGCGAGCAGGTGCAGGACGTCTTCACGCGCCTCGGCTACCAGGTGCTCGAAGGCCCTGAGATCGAAGACGACTACCACAACTTCGAAGCGCTGAACATGCCCGAGGAACACCCGGCGCGCGACATGCAGGACACGCTCTATCTCGCCCAGCCCCTTGTTCCGGCTGCGACCGCAGAGGGCGCGAGCCCTGCCGTGCCGAAGCGGCGGAACGCCGCGATGGCGGGACCGCAGCCGCTCACGCTGCTGCGCACGCACACCTCGGCGATGCAGATCCGGCACATGGAGCAGCACGATCCGCCGGTGCGGCTCGTGGCCATCGGCCCGGTCTACCGGCGCGACAACCTCGACCTCACCCACACGCCGATGTTCCACCAGTGCGAAGGCCTGGTGGTCGGCAAGGGCATCACGCTCGCGCACCTGAAGGGCACCCTGCTGGCCATGGCCGAGGCGCTCTTCGGCGCCGGCACGCCGGTGCGCTTCCGCCCGAGCTTCTTCCCCTACACCGAGCCGAGTGCCGAAGTCGACGTCGGCTGCATCCGCTGCGGCGGGCGCGGCTGTCCCGTCTGCAAGCACACCGGCTGGCTCGAGATTCTCGGCAGCGGCATGGTTCATCCCGGCGTGTTCGAAGCCGTGGGCTACGACCCGGCCGAGGTCACCGGCTTCGCCTTCGGCATGGGCATCGAGCGCGTCGCGATGTTGAAGTGGGACGTCGGCGACATCCGCCTCTTTTACGAAAACGACCTGCGCTTCCTGGAGCAGTTCCCGCTATGAGGGTGCTCTATTCGTGGCTGCGCGACTTCGTCGACGTCACCGACGGCCCGGCTGAGATCGGCCGCCGCCTGTCGCTGCGCGGCCTCGCGCTCGAGGGCATCGAGCCGGCGCCACCCGGCGACGCCCCGCCGGGCACGGCGCCAGTGGCAGAGGACGCGGTGCTCGACTTCGACGTGACCGCCAATCGCCCCGACTGCATGTCGGTGCTGGGCATCGCGCGCGAAGTCGCCACCCTCTACGGCCTGCCGCTGCGCGTGCCCTCGGCCGCGGCCGAGGGACATCTGCGCTCGGCCACCCTGAGGGCGGTCGCACAGGACTCGTTCAGCGTGCGGATCGACGCGCCGGAGCTCTGTCCGCGCTATGTTGGCGCCGCCGCCGACGTGCGCGTGGACCCGTCGCCCAACTGGATGCAGCGCCGCCTCAGCGCGCTCGGCGTGCGCCCGATCAGCAACATCGTCGACGTGACCAACTACGTGCTGCTCGAACTCGGGCAGCCGATGCATGCGTTTGACCTCACGCGTCTGGCCGGGCAGGCGATCGTCGTGCGCGAGGCGCGCGCTGGCGAGCCGATCACGACCCTCGACGGCAAGGCGCGTACGCTCGCCGCCGGCATGCTCATCATCGCTGACGCCGAGCGCCCCGCCGCGATCGGCGGCGTGATGGGCGGCGCCGACTCCGAAGTGCGCGCCGGCACCACCCGAATCGTGTTCGAGAGCGCGATGTTCAAGGCACAGTCGGTGCGGGCGACGAGCAAGCGGCTCGGCCTGCGCTCGGAAGCCTCGATGCGCTTCGAGCGCGGCGCCGACCCGACCGTGCAGGCGGCCGCCATGGCCCGCGCCTGCGCCCTGCTCGAGATCATCGGCGCCGGCCGGCCCGAGGGCACGATGGTCGATGCGCAGCCGCGGCCGCATGCGCCGCGCGTGCTCACCGTGAGCCATGTACACATCGAAGCGCTGCTCGGCATGCCGGTGCCGGCCGCCGAAGTGGCCCGCATCCTGGCGGCGCTCGGCTTCACGCTCGACGCCGCCGCTAGCGCCACGGCCTGGCGGGTCACCGCGCCCGGCTGGCGCCCGGACGTGATCCGCGCCGAGGACGTGATCGAAGAAGTGGGCCGCCATCACGGCTTCGAACACCTTCCCGCCACGTTCCCGCCGGTGCATCACGCACCGCCGCCGTCCGATCCGCGCCTGGTGCGCGACGCGCGGGCCCGCAGGGCGATGCTCGGCATGGGCTTCTCGGAGGGCATCAGCTTCGCGTTTGTCGAGGAAGCAGCCGCGCTGCCGTTCGCCGCCGGGGCGCCACTGGTCACGCTCGCCAACCCGCTTTCAGAGTCGTTCGCGGTGATGCGGCCAAGCGTGTTGCCCGGACTCGTCGATGCCGTGAGCCACAACCGCCGCCATGGCCGGCGCGACGTCCGGCTGTTCGAGATCGCCACGGCGTTCTCGCGCACCGGCGAACGGCGCTCGCTCGCCGCGGCCTGGACCGGCGCGGCCGAAGGCGATCACTGGAGCGGTGGCCGTCGCGACGTCGACTTCTTCGACATGAAGGGTGTGGCCGAGCAGGCCTGCGCGGCCCTCGCCGCAACGTCGACGTTTGCCGTGACCGAGCGCGACTACCTCGTGGCTGGCCGCACGGCAGCCGTGACCGTGG
>JBDTWC010000246.1:0-4999 GCA_040006875.1 Acidobacteriota bacterium
ACCTGCTGCCGGAATTCACCGCGCTCGAAAACGTCGAGATGCCGCTGCGCATCGCGCGCGTGCCGGTTGGCGCGGCCCGTCCGCGCGCTGCGGCTCTGCTCGCCCGGGTCGGGCTGGCCGAACGGCTCGGCCATCGCCCGAGCATGCTCTCTGGCGGCGAGCAGCAGCGCGTCGCCGTGGCGAGAGCGCTGGTGCGTCAGCCGGCGTTGCTGCTGGCCGACGAGCCGACCGGCGACCTCGACGAGGCCACCGCCGACGCGTTGCATGGGCTGTTGCGTGAGATGCATCGCGAGTTCAATCTCACGGCCGTGATTGCGACCCACAACCCGCGGCTGGCCCAGCAGTGCGATCGTTTGCTCCGCCTCGAAGGCGGCCGCCTCATTCCGGGATAGCGGGGCCGGTGGTGCGGACCGGGGCGGGCAGCGCCGTGGCAATCGCAATCGCGAGCAGCGCCAGCACCAGAACGTAGTAGTTACAGAAGGCCTTCTTGCCGATCGCGAAGGTCGTGAACAACGTCACGGCCAGCGCCGCCGAGAAGCCAGCGGTGGTGCGTGGTGCGCGCCATGCCGTGACGGCTACGACGGCGACGACGATGAGGCCGTAGGCCAGGCCAGGCAGAGGGTCGCCGACCGCCTGCGCATAGGGCACGGCCAGGCTGAGCGCGTCCATGCGAAGCACCTCGCGCACCTGCACGAGCACGACGCTCTGGACCAAGCCGGTGAGGTCGAAGAGTGCGACCGGCACGGTGGCGGCCGCGCCGGCCGCGGTGGCGACGGCCACGTTGTGCCACCAGGACCGGCCCGGAGCGCGCGGCAGCAGCAGTGCCAGGGGCACGGCCAGCACCACATACTGCTTGGTGGCGGCGGCGAGCCCGACCAGCGCGGCGGCGAGCACGAATTGACGGCGCGACGCCGCCAGCACGCACAGGCCGATCCACACCACCGCCAGCGGCTCGGTCCACGACTGCTCGAGTGCGAAGAACGCCCGCGGCGTGAACAGCCACAAGGCCACTGCGAGCACGGCGACCGCGGATCGGCGGCCGGCCGCGATTACGGCGGCCGCGCCGACCAGCCACGCAGCCAGCTCCGACCAGCGGAAGTCGCCGGCGAGATGACCTGGCCATGTCATCACCAGGCTGAGCGGCGGATAGGGGAAGCCGTACTGGACACGGCCGTTCACGACCATGCCGGGTGGGTAGAAGTCCCCGCGTCCGTCGTACATGTCTGGAAACGTCATGCGATAGGGGCTCTGGCCGCGGGCCAGGACCGCGAACGCCTCGTCATGCACGGTGACCACGTCGATTGCCGGCGTGGGCGAGCCGCGATAGGTGAGCGCGCCCAGGAGGGCCGTGACCGCGACAATGGCGACACCGGCGCCGGTGACGACGGCCCGCCGGCGCACGACGGCCGCGAGGGCCGCGCTGATCGCCACCACGAGGAGTCCGGGCACGAAACCCGGGTGCTGCCACGTCATCGGCCGCTCGAAGTACATCCCGATCGGCGCGCGGTAGATCACGGCCAGTTGACCGAGCACGCCGGCCAGGAGCAGCGCGCGCATCAGGCCGTCGGCATCAGGCACGACCGTGCCGAGGGCGCGCGGGGCGAGCAGCGCCGCCCAGGCGCAGACCAGGGCGCTGACGACCAGCGTGAGGGCGAGCGGCGAGTAGAAGCCGTTGTTGAGCTGCAAGGCCGCGCCGAGGAGCACGGCCGCCACCGCCAGGGCCGGGCGATGCGGTTCGCGGGCCACGGCGCTCACCCGGTCACGATCCGAACTGGATGCCCTGCGCCAGCGGCAGCGAGTTCGACCAGTTCACCGTGTTGGTCTGGCGACGCATGTAGGCCTTCCACGCGTCCGAGCCCGACTCGCGGCCTCCGCCAGTTTCCTTCTCGCCGCCGAACGCGCCGCCGATCTCGGCCCCCGAGGTGCCGATGTTCACGTTGGCGATGCCGCAGTCGGACCCGTGCGCCGAGAGGAAGGCCTCAGCGGTGCGAAGGCTCTCGGTGAAGATCGCCGACGACAGTCCCTGCGGCACGTCGTTGTGCAGGGTCAGCGCCTGGTCGAGCGTGGCGTAGTCGAGCACGTAGAGGATCGGCGCGAAGGTCTCGTGCCTGACGATGGCGGCCTGGCTCGGCATGCGCACGATCGCCGGCTCCACGAAGTGCGGGCCCAGGTCGGGCCGGGGCCCTCCGCCGCACAGCACCTGTCCGCCGGCGGCCGTGGCCTTGGCCAGCGCCGCCTGCACGGTGGCGATCGCGGCGGCGTTCACGAGCGGACCCATGAGCGTGGCCGGATCGAGCGGCGAGCCGATGCGCACCTGCTTGTAGGCGGCGACCAGGCGCGTGCACAGCGCGTCGACGACCTCGCGATGCACGATCAGGCGCCGCGTCGAGGTGCAGCGCTGGCCGGCGGTACCCACGGCGCCGAAGAGCACCGCGCGCACCGCCATGCCGAGGTCGGCATCCGCGGCCACGACGATCGCGTTGTTGCCGCCGAGTTCGAGCAGCGAGCGTCCGAAGCGTCCGGCCACGGCCTGGGCCACGCGCCGCCCCACGGGCGTGGAGCCGGTGAACGAGATGAGCGGGAGCCGGGCATCGTGCAGCATGCGCTCGCCGATCGCCGCGCCGGTGCCGACCGCCAGGGTGAAGACGCCGGACAGGCCGTGATCCGCCATCACCGTGTTGGCGATGCGCTGCACCGCCACCGCGCACAGCGGCGTCGGCTCGGCCGGCTTCCACACCGTGGTGTCGCCGCACACGGCCGCCAGAGCCGCGTTCCACGCCCACACGGCGACCGGGAAGTTGAAGGCGGTGATGACGCCCACCGGGCCGAGCGGATGCCACTGTTCCATCATGCGATGGCCGGGTCGTTCCGAGGCGATGGTCAGGCCGTAGAGCTGACGCGAGAGGCCGCTGGCGAAGTCGCAGATGTCGATCATCTCCTGCACTTCGCCCTGACCTTCCGCGCGGATCTTGCCCATCTCGAGGGCCACCAGATCGCCGAGCGGCTCCTTGGCCGCGCGCAGGGCCTGCGCGAGGTCGCGCACCAGATCGCCGCGCTTGGGGGCCGGCACGTCACGCCACGTACGGAAGCGCGCCGCTGCCGCCTCGACCACGCGGTCGTAGCCCGCCTCGGTGGCGAGCTGCACGGCCGCGATCGGCGCGCCGGTCGTGGGGTCGAACGAGGTCAGAGCCTCGCCGTCTGACGCCAGCGCCCAGTCGTCGGCGCCGGTCGAAAGACCGGGATTCACGGCGCACAGACCGAGACGTTCGAGGATGGCGGCTGGCGTGGACGAGTGAGTGAAGGACATGGCGTGCGTTCTCCGACGAAAACTGGGAAGGGCCGCGGCGCGGCGTGGTCAGTCGAGACCGGCAAGGCCGAAGACGACCTGGGCGAGACCCGAGTAGTCGTCGTCGCCCCCGCCGGCGGCGAGCTGTGCGTTCACGAGCTGCTGCACGAGCGCGAGACCCGGCGCCGCCACGCCTTGCTGCGCTAGCGTCTCGGCCACGATGCGCAGATCCTTTTGGTACAACTTGGCTCTGAAGCCGGGCTTGTAGTTGGCGTTCAGCATCCGCTCGCCGTGCACCTCGAGCACGCGGCTGGCGGCAAAGCCCCCGAGCAGCGCCTGACGCACCTTGGCGCCGTCGACGCCCGACTTGCGCGCCAGCGCCAGTGCCTCGGCCACGGCCAGCATGGTGCCGCCGATGACCAGCTGATTGCAGGCCTTGCAGACCTGACCCGCCCCCGACGGGCCGACGTGCACGATGCGCTCGTCCTGGCCCATCATCGCCAGCCACGGGCGCACGGCGGCGAGCGCGTCGGCGTCACCGCCGACCATGAAGGTCAGCGTGCCGTCGACGGCGCCGACCTCGCCGCCGCTGACCGGCGCGTCGAGATAAGTGCCGCCGCGTGCGGCGACCAGAGTCGCGAAACGCCGGGCTGCGGCCGGGGCGATGGTGCTCGAGTCGACCACGACGGTGCCGGGCTGCAGGCTCTCGAGCAGACCGCGTTCGCCTTCGAGCACGGCGGCCATGTCGGGCGCGTCCGGCAACATGATGACTATTACCTGGCACGCGGCGGCCACAGCGGCCGGGGTGGTGGCGATGCCGGCGCCGGCCTCGGCGAGCACGCGCTCGGCCGGCTGGCTGCGGTTGTGCACCACCAGCGTCACGTCCTGCTTGCGCAGGTTGAGCGCCATGGGCTTGCCCATGGCGCCGAGTCCGATGAATCCAACGGCGTCCGGCACGGCTCGACCTCCGCGTCGATTGTATCCGCTGAAACCGCGCCGGGCCGGGGGGCGTCACTAGAAGCAGGGCACCCGCCAAGGGCGAGTGTGAATCCCGTATAATGGACCTACAAGCGCCGGGACTCTCCATCTCCCCTGCGAAGGCGGCCGGATGTTCGAGCGGTATACCGAAAGAGCACGGCGGGTGCTGTTTTTTGCCCGATACGAGGCGAGTCAACTCGGCAGCATCTCGATCGAAACCGAGCATCTGCTGCTCGGGCTGATTCGAGAAGGCAAGGGGCTGACCAGCCGCATCTTCCAGCGTTCTCATCTGTCCCTCGATTCCATTCGCAAGGACATCGAGGGGCGCACGGTGTTCCGCGAGAAGGTCTCGACCTCGGTCGAGATCCCCTTCAGCGGCGAGACCAAGCGTGTCCTCCAGTACGCCGCCGAGGAAGCCGACCGGCTCCTGCACAACTACATCGGCACCGAGCATCTCCTGCTCGGGCTGCTGCGCGAAGAGCGGTCGGTCGCGGCCAGCATCCTGATGGAGAAGGGGATGCGCCTGCACGCCGTTCGCGAGGACATCGTGCAGCTGCTCAACGAGAAGACCACCTTGACCCGTGTGAAAGAGACGCCGCTGCTCGCCGAGTTCAGTCGCGACCTCACCGACATCGCGCTCAAGAACCAGCTCGATCCGCTGGTCGGCCGCGACTACGAGATCGAGCGCGTTCAGCAGGTGCTGTGCCGCCGCACCAAGAACAACGCCGTGCTCAT
>JBDTWC010000247.1:0-4997 GCA_040006875.1 Acidobacteriota bacterium
TACCACCTGCTTCGGCAGCCGGACGCGACACGCGGCCGCGTCGGGCAGCGTGAGCAGGCGTCCGTAGAGGGTGTGCAGCGAGATGCCCCAGGGCGCTCGCGGCTTGTGCAGGTCGCGGGCATGAGCGTTCAGCTCGTCGCGCCGCTCGACGAAGTGCCGGTGCAGCGTCGCCACGTCAGGCACCGGCGCATCGCGCACACGTTCGAGGCTTTCTTTGAACTGCTCCGCCACGCGGCGACGGGTCAATTCGGCGCCATGGCAGTCGAGGCACAGGTGCCCGAGGTCCGCAGCGTCGAGGCGGTTGAGCACGACGTCGAGCGCGGCGCGCTTTTCCGCCACGAACAGCACGGTCTTGCCCCGGGCCACCAGCTCCGCGATCAGGTTCGAGATCGTCTGGCTCTTGCCGGTGCCCGGCGGACCGCTGATGACGCCGTTTTGTCCGCGCAGCGTCAGGGCAATGGCTTGCTGCTGCGACGAGTCCGCATCGCGAATCAGGAACTCTTCATCCGGCGCCAGGCGGTCGAGGTCGTGCGGGTCCATCGACTCGCGGCCGCCACGGGCCGTCTGGGCGGCACCGGCATCGCCGGCGATCCCGGCAATCAGGTCGTGCGCCCCAAGGGCGTGCGTGAGCTCTTGCAGATCCTTGACGATCGCCATCTTCTGAAAGGCGAAGTTGCCCACCACGAGGCGGTCGGTGATGGCGAAGCCAGGAACAGCCGACGCCTTTGCCTGAATGGCCGTGAACAACGGCTGCAGGTCGAACGCCTCGCCCTCGTCGTCGCCGAGCAACTGCGGCATGAGCTCGTCGGCGGATAGCACGATGCCGTGCAATTCCTTCAGCGCATGCGTGAGCACGTCGTTGAGCTTGACGTCGCCCTTCCGGCGCAGGAGCCACTGCCCGCTCCGTCCACCTAGTTGTGAGGCGCCGACAGGGACCAGCACCACGGGCGCCGCCGTCGGGCGCCCGCCGTCGTCGACCGACCACGTGGCCATGCCGATGGCCAGGAACATCGTGTCGAGGCCACGTTCCTCGAAGTTGATCTGGGCGCGCTTGGCGATCTCGGCAAGCGCAGCGGAGGTTTGCACCTTGCGATCGTCGGACACCAAGTCCGCGAGCTTCACGCCATCGGTGTCGGCGCGCCCCGACTGCAACAATCGCCGCATGGCATCCGGGTCCGCGCCTGTGAGCTCTAGCGTGCCGTTCTTCGTGTCGCGGTAGAAGAGCAGGTTGTTGCGGCGGGACGTGTCGACCAAGCGGCTGATCCAGGCACGACGCGCGGTATCGACCTTGGCTTGCCGCTCGGGAGACACGGGTGGCGACGCGAGTGCGGGGGCCGGGGGAGGCATCTGTGCGAGGCGTGACCTTGACTCTGTCTGGTGCGCGCCTCGGGGGAGGCGATTGCTGCCAAGACTATAGACGGCCCGCCTCTCCTGATCTTGGGAAACTACACAAGTCTGCCTGAGACCTGACATGCGGCGGGCGTCAGGCATTGGCTCAGACGGCGCGGTCGCGCACGATCCCTCAGCCAACACCGCTTCTCAGATGCCACGAATCCACGCGCTCGTCACAGTCATAGGCCCGGCAGCTCCCGTGCGACCGGGTGCACGGACCCGTGCGACCGGGTGCCGCAGCCGGCAGACCTACCGACAACACCCGCGCGAAGTTGACTGGTCTCGTAGCGGTGGTTTCAACACCTGCGACAAGCCGTGTCGGGGCCTGAACTTCCGCGCCGATGGAAGTTCACAGCCGCCCGGCTATCGCGATCGGAGCGCGACGTCCAGCACACGCTCGAGCGCTGGTGCATCACGGGTAGCCGTGCGCCAGACCTCGTCGATATCGATGCCCAGGTAGTCGTGCGCCAGCCGGTTCCGCATGCCACGCATCTCATGCCACGGCACTGCGGGGAACCGGACGCGCGTCTCGTCGCTGACCCGCGCGGCGATCTCCCCGATCACGATGAGTCCGTGAATCACGGCGCTCTGCGCTCGTTCGTCGATCAGGAACGCATCCTCGGACATGCCCTCGATGAAGCGCTGCACCTTGCGCGCCCACTCGAGCATGTCTTCCAAATACACGTGCTCAGGAGGCGAGAGCGACATGCGCGAGCGATCCAAGGATGGCCTGCCGTCGCCAGGCGCTCATGCTGCGCTCCACGGCGCGGCGGGTGACCAGGTCCACGTCGCGTCCGAACATCGCGCGCAGCTCGTCTTCCATATGAACGAGGTCGAACAAACTGTGCCGCGTGCCGGGGGCGAACGACACCAGCACGTCCACGTCGCTGTCGGGACCGAAGTCGTCTCTCAGAACCGAGCCGAAGAGCGCAAACTCGGTCACCTGCCACTTGCGGCAGAAGTCAGCGATGGCGGCGTCCGGAATTGGCAGACGGGGTGTCATGGCGCGGATATCGACGATTGTCGCTCCAATCGAGCCGTAGCGCCAACGACTGACTTGCTCGACCTGACTGGATATTCGCCGTGCCGATCAGGTTGGTGGCTGACCCCTCGCGAGTTCGACCACAGCTGATATCGTGCACCTGCATGAGGGCAGAGCCCGTTCCCTTCCCTGACGACCTGCGCGCCTTCGTGGTCTCCACGCCGTGGACCTTCGCCAAGACCTATGCCGCCACCTGGCCGCACGAGTACGTCGTGCGAACTCCCGACAACGCCGCGATGCTCGTGGCACTCGCGCGGCACATCTTCGAGCATGGCATCGACGGACGGTTCTACTCGCGCACCTACAAGTATCACCACGAGGCCGGCAAGGTGTACTGGTGCATGGACCCCACCGCCGAGGCCGCCGAGTTGATCAACCGCTGCGACGAATCGCAGACCTACGACGCGCGCTCGGCCGCTGGCACGCTGCCGGGATAGCGAAGAGCCAAGAACCACACCATGGACATCATCCTGACGTCGCTCTACTTCATCGGCGCCCAGGTCGCGAAGAAGCCGACCAGCGAATTCGCGGACCTCGTGTGGGGCTATCTGCGACGCGGGATGCTCAAGGCGCTGGGGCACGAGCCAACACCCGCAGACGTCACGCCCGCGGCGGTTCGCGGAGACGATCACGTCGAAGCTGAGCGGGGCGTCTGCGCCTAGGCGCAACTAAATCTGCGCATAAAGCTTGATTATTGCGCTTATCCATGATTAGTTGCGTCTATTCACTTACGCGCTACTAAGGGGAACCATGGCGAGGCCGCTGCCGGAAGAACATCTGAGAGCCATCGAAACCGCGGTGCGGGCTCGTCCGGGCGCAACCTCGTCTGACATCGCCGCCGCGCTGGCACCGGACGTCAAGAAGCGAACCCTGCAAGATCACCTGAAGCGGCTGGTCGAGGGCGGCCGACTGATCCGTGACGGCGAGGGGCGCTGGGCCCGCTACCGCGCGCCTGAACCTGCGCCCGCAGCGACGACGGGGGAAGCGGCGCCAGGCGAGAACACAGTTCCGCTGTCGCCTGAGGGCCACGAGATCCGCGCCCACATACGCCAGCCGGTGGCGGCACGTGCGCCGGTGGGCTACCGCCGCAACTTCCTGAGTGCCTATCGGCGCGGCAAGACCTTCTATCTGCCAGAGGGCGCGCGCACGCGCCTCGCGCAGATCGGCTCGCGGCCGGTCAGCGGTCAGGAGCCGGCGGGCACGTATGCGCGCCAGATCCTGAACCGCCTGCTGATTGACCTGTCCTGGAATTCGAGCCGCCTCGAGGGCAATACCTATTCCCTGCTGGATACGAAGCGCCTGATTGAGTTCGGCCAAGAGGCGGAAGGTGGCGACCGACTCGAGGCGCAGATGATCCTCAATCACAAGGACGCGGTGGAGTTCCTTGTTGGCAACGCGGCGGAGATCGGGTTCAACCGCTACACGATTCTGAACCTGCACGCCATCCTGGCGAACAACTTGTTGGCCGACCAGCGGGCGGCCGGCAGGCTGCGCCACATCGGCGTCGGCATCGACGGCTCGGTCTACCACCCGCCGGAGACGCCGCAGCTCGTCGCCGAGTGCTTCGACGAGCTGCTCGTCACGGCCGAGGCGATCGCCGACCCCTTCGAGCAGTCCCTGTTCGTGATGGTGCAGCTGCCGTACCTGCAGCCGTTCGACGACGTCAACAAGCGGGTTTCGCGCATGGCGGCGAACATTCCGTTCATCCGGGCGAACCTGTCGCCGCTGTCGTTTGCCGATCTGCCGCGTGGGCTCTACACGCACGCCATGCTCGGCGTCTACGAGCTCAACCGGATCGAGCTGCTGCGGGATGTGTTCATCTGGTCGTACGAGCGGTCAGCGGCGCGCTACGCGGCGGTGCGGCAGTCGCTCGGGGAGCCCGATCCGTTCCGGCTCCGTCATCGCGACGCCCTGCGCGCAATCGTCGCGGAGGTCGTGCGCGGCCGGATGGACCGCAGAGCCACGGCGGCCCATGTCGAGGCGTGGGCGGCTGCGCATGTCGATGAGTCCGACCGGGTCGCGTTCCGCGAGGTGGCGGAGACCGAACTGCTCAGCCTTCATGAGGGCAATTTCGCGCGCTATGCGATCCGGCCCGCGGAGTTTGTCGCGTGGCAGGAGGCATGGGGTCGGCCAGCGTGATCGTGAGCACCGACGTCCCCACCACACGGCCTGTAGCTCGACTTCCTGGCAAATAGCCGCTCGCCAACCTAGCATTCAGCCGACGGCAATTCTTGCATTCAGCCGCTCGTCAGAGTTGACCTTCGTTTCGCAGCCGGTATCGCTCTGCACGACCGCGGCGCAACGATTTGCTTTGGCGATAGACTGCACGCCATGCCACTGCGCGAGATGTGGGACGCGTTGTGACCTCCACCCTTCACGATCACGTCTTCCGCCGTCTCGCCGCTACCGGCGCAGACCAGCATCCCTGGGCGCTGCTCATCGTCGCCGCCCTCGATGGCTCACCGGCGCTCACCGCGTACCTCGATGGCACGCGCACGGTCGCCGCGCCCGCGTCTTCAACCGCCGCAATCGCTGCCCCTGCCGGGCCGGCGCCAGAACCGCC
>JBDTWC010000248.1:0-4995 GCA_040006875.1 Acidobacteriota bacterium
GCCGACGCCGGGTCCACGCTGCCAAGATGCACCACGGCCACCATCACCATCACGCCGACCAACCACAGCCACGACACCCGTTGACCGAACCTGCCGATGAGAGGTAAGCGCACGGTGTCGACCAGCGGCGCCCACAAGAACTTGAAGTTGTAGGCGAGGAAGGTCAGCGCGAAGGCCGTGACCGCGCTCTTGCGCACGCCATACTGCGCAAGCCGCGTAGTGAGCGTGGCGGCAATCATCGCAAAGGTGAAACCCGACGACACGCCGAGGAAGGCGGCGGCAAGAGGCGCCGGCTCCAGATACGGTCGCACGCCCGCGGGCAGGCGGGCGGACAAGCCAGTCGAGACCGGGGCGGCAGGCGGAGGCATGCGCCTACTCTAACCGCCAAGGTGTCGGGCCGAAAATTTGCCGGTATGGTCCGTCCCCTTTCGTGCAGCCCGGAGCGGCCGTTTCGGTCACCCGGGTAAAGGGAGGCAACATGGCGTCGACCAAGGTCGCACTTACTCGCCGTATCGGCCAGTTCAGCGTGGGTACGTTCGCGGGCGCGTGCGCCCTCTTTGCGCCGCGGCTCACGCTCATGGTCGGCCATCCCGACGACGGGTCCCTGCGGATCGTAGCCCTCTCGCCCACCTTCGTCGCCGGCGCGGTGCTGCTCTCTCTCATCGTCGGCGGCGTGGCCATGATCCTCGAGTGGGACGGCACGCGTTCGCCCAAAGACACGTTCATGGCGGCGCTCGGCGTGCCGGCGCTGCTCTCCGGCGTGTTCAGCACGGCCAGCGTCTCGAACGAAGCGGTGCGCTTTGCCGGGATCGCCAAGCAGCAGGCCGACGGCCGGGCCAAGGACGAAGGCATCGTGGTCGATGACCGGCCGCAATCATCCCTGACGCCCGCGCAGGGCGTGTGGCCTCCGACCCTGCATCTGATGCCCACGGTGTTCGCGGCCGAGCAGGCGCCGGCGCCGGTGATGGCCGCCGATCAGAAGGGCGCTGCGATTCAGTACCGGCAGGTTCGCTACTGGGTGGTCTTCTATGAGGACCGTGCCAAGGACATCGCCGACCGCCACGCCGCCGGGCTTGGCACCCAGTACGGCACGCTCACCGTGCGCAGCCTTGGCTCGTCCTTCATCGTCACGTTGGCGTCTGGGACGCTGCCCTACTCGGACGCGGTCACGAGCGCGGTCGAGATCAAGAAGAAGAGCCAGGGCGTCGTCACGCCACGGCTCGTGCGTGCCGACTAGGTCCTCAGGTGAGGCAGGAACATCAGAACAGCGTGGGCTGCGGCGCTGTGCCGCCGAACACCGTGCGCACGGCCACGGCATCGCCCGGGCCAAGGACCCGCAGCGTGCGCGTGTCTGGATGCATACACGACGCGGCCAGGGTTGCAAGGCTCAACCCGGCCAGGCCGCGATAGCGCACCGTCTGCACGTCGGCGCCCTGCGCGCGCAGCGCGTCAGCGGCGGCCCGGTATTCGACTTCGGTGAAGACGTGCGTGGCTTGGGGCCCGGCATAGACCGTGGCCAGCGGGGCATGCGCGATGAACACGTGCCCGGCTTCGAGCAGCGGCCACATCATGCGAGAAAAATAGAGGCACATGAGCGCCGCGCAGTGGATGCCGTCGGCATCGGCGTCCATGAGCAGCACGACGCGCTCGTAGCGTCGGCGCGCCAGGACGAACGACGGTCCCTGACCGGCGCCGACCGCCTCGGCCAGCGCGGTGAACAGCGGATACGCGGCGACGCGGGCCGGCGAGGCCTTGTCGGCGTTGAGCGGCTTGCCCTGCATCGGCAGCACTGCCTGTCGCTCGTGGTCGCGCACCAGACGCAGCGAGCCAGCGGCGCTATCGCCCTCGACCACGAACAGCTCAGCACCGGAGCCAGGGCCGTGGCGACGGCAGTCGTCGAGCTTGGGCGCCAAGTGGGGCCACATGGACCTATCGTAGCCGCCCCTGCGCTGGCGCCGTTGCCACTCGCGTCACCGCAGGACGCGATACATCTCGAAGTCCTGCCAGATCTGCTGCAGCACGACGGGATCGATCACCACCGGGTCGCCCTGCTCCGGCGATTTCTCCGACCACACCGTGAGGGTCACGGTGCCGCAGTGCGGACCGAGCGCCGCGGGGTCGAGCACATACAGCCCTTCGCGGACGGCGTCGGTCTGCGACACGCGGCGTTCGATCAGGAACGGATGAATCGGCATCACGTCAGAGCTGCCGCACAGCACGCGCATGCGCACGAAACCCGGCTTGAAGTGCGTGAACGGCGGCAGGGCCATGCCTTGTGTGCGGGCCACGCCGCGCGCCACCGTGGTCCAGAATTTCTCCACCTGCTTTGGCGTCACCCGCACGAGCAGCACCGAAGGATGGTCGGCGATGTAGCCGGTCCAGTTGGCAAAGTCCATGGTGCGGGACTGCCCGGCGTAGGCCAGCACCGGCGTGATGAAGGCGATGTCGAAGTCGGCTGAGGCCGCCGCGTAGGGGCTCAGGCTGCCCACGCGTCGCTTCGCTGCGGCGCTCAGCACGTCTTCCGGAATGACGCGCTCCGGCTCCAACGGCAGCGGCGTGGCACTCGGTGGCGCGGCACTCGCTCGTTTCGCGGCCGCCTCCGCCACCATCTCGCACAGCGCGGTCACGCGCACGACTCGCGACTCGTCGCCGCGGCTGGCTTCCTTCTCGTCCACGATCGAGGTGAGGCCTACGAGCGTGCCGCCCGCCGCGAATACGGGCCCGCCCTCGCTGCCGCCGGGCAGGTTGAAGTCGTCAAGCGTGATGGTGCGCGGCTCGACGCGGAACACGGTGCCAGAGGTGGCGCGGATCTGACCGCGTTCCGGCATCCCGAGGGTAAAGACCTCCTGCCCGGGCGTCACAGTCGGGGCAGGCGCGGCCCCGCAGCCGAGCGGGATCGGTGCCAGTGTGGCCAGCGCGATCGGATCCGCCCACAGGATCGCGACGTCGCGCCCCGGGTCGGACGCCACCACCGTAGCCGCCACCTTCAGCGTGGGCGTGAGCTGGATCTCCACTGCCGTGGCGCTGCCAACGACGCGCTGGTTGGTGGCGAGAAGGCCAGCCGCGTCGATGACGAACCCCGACGCGTGCGCGGTTGGCGTCCACAGCGCCACCACGCTGTCCTGCCACCGCATCAGCGCATCGGTCGGGTCGGACCGGCGCGTGACCCCAGGCGGCGCCGACGCCGCGCTGATCGCGCCGACCTCGGCGTTGTCGGCGGTGAGGGCGAGCGTCGTGTCGTGGCCGGCGGGCACGTCGAGGGTCTGCGTCCAGCCGTATTCCTTGCCTTGGAACGCCACTGGCCGGTCGGATTCGACGGTGTAATTGCCGGGCGGCAGGCGCACGGTGGCGGTGCCGTCGAGCGCCGTCACCACCCGACGCGGCGCCGCGCTGGCCGGGTTGTCGCTCACGAGCAGCACATGACGCGGCACTGGGGTGGCCTTGCGGTCGGCGGCGAGCACACTCACGGTGATGTGCAGCACCCCCACCACCTGGCCAAGGCTCGCGCCCGGCACGGCCGATAGCAGCACCAACCCGATCAGCGCGCGCGTCATGGGCATGGGCCTCGTCAGCTGGCGCGCCTGGTCTCTTTCACCGGATAGGGATAGCCCTGCTGCAGGGCCGCATCGAGGGCGCGATCGTGGCCGTAGATGTCGGTGACGAAGAACACAACACCCTCGGAGTTCACGTGCACGGTGGCGTAGAAGAGCACGACCGTGAGCTTCTGCTTCAGGTTCACGCGCGTGGGCCGCTCGGCCTTCATCGCCGCGTCGATGTGCGCCCGATCCCATTCCGGCTGATCGCGCAACACCCACTCGGCGAAGCGGGCCGGGTCTTCCAGCCGGATACAGCCATGGCTGAAGTCGCGCCGGGCGCGCGAGAACAGCTGCTGCGACGGCGTGCCGTGCATGTAGACGTCTTCGGAGTTCGGGAAGATGAACTTGGCCAGGCCGAGCGAGTTCTTCGGTCCGGGCTTCTGGCGGATGTAGAGACGGCCCGACATCACCTTCGCGAGGTTCTCCGGCGTGGGCGGCACCGCCGGCGCGTCGTCGCCGCCGCTGGCCACGATCTCGAGCATCTCGCGCGCGAAGTAATTCGGGTCGCGCCGCGCCTTGGGCACGATCTCTTTCACGATGATGCTGCGCGGCGGATTCCAGTAGGGCCGGAAGATCACGTACTCCATCTGCTCGACGAACAGCGGCGTGCGGTGGTCGAGCGCCGCGCCGACCACCACGTTCATGCGCAGCGGCTCGGCGCCGGTGCTCGGATCGGTGGCCCACAGGCGGAAGAGGGCGACGTTCACGAACACATTCGGGCGGGCACTCAGTTCCGGCAGCCAGCGCATGCGCTCCATCGAGAGCGCGATCTGGCGCACGCGCGCCGCCGCCGACACGTTGAGCGCGCCTACGGTGCCGGGCCCGACCACGCCGTCGGCGTCGAGGCCGTGGCGGCGTTGAAAGCCCTTGAGCGCGTCGACCACCGGGCCGCTGAGAAGCGACGGATCGCTCGCGACGTCATCGGCGGCGCCGGCCGGCACATCGCCGAACGCGCGGAGGCGGGCGGCAAGCAGTGGCACGCCGTCCCAGGTCGCACCGGGCTCGATCTTCTTGCCCTTCGGCACGAGCGGCACGAGGGGCGGTTCGCCCGCGGCGACCAGGGCGCGGTAGGTCGCCAGCGCTTTGCGGGCCCGTTTGTAGTGCGTGACGGGCGGCTCGAGTTCGTCGAGCAGCGCGCGCAGGCCCTTGCCGGCGCGCATCTCCTTGAACCGCGCCACCAGGTCGAACGGCTTGGTGGCCACGTCGTAGCCCCACAGCATCGTCGCGGGATCGACGCGGCCCATGTGCACGGCCTTCAGCAGGCGCGCGGCGCTTACCGACAACGCCACGTCGAAGAGCGCACGTTCCGGTGCCGCCGCCGTGCCCGCCGCAATCGCCTTCCACTGCTCGTCCAGCCACGCGCCGTCGTAGTCGCTGGCCTCGAGTCCGTGGTCGCCGG
>JBDTWC010000249.1:0-4992 GCA_040006875.1 Acidobacteriota bacterium
GGCGGAGGCGGGGGGCTGGATCACGCCACGCCTCGTGGCAGAGCCGCCGTCCTAGGCTCCGTCGCGTGCTGCGACCACGAGGACAGTTTGGATAGCTACCGTTGACCGACATTTTCGTATGGCTTCTGCTGCTCCTGCCGGTGAGCCTGGCAGCGGCGTACGTCACCGGACCGGACTCCCTGTGGACCTTCGTCGCCGCGACCCTCGGGGTGATCCCGCTCGCCGAATGGATTCGCCGTGGGACCGAGCATCTCGCGCGGCGCGCCGGCCCGGCGATCGGTGGCCTGTTGAACGTGTCGTTCGGCAACACCGCAGAGCTCGTGCTCGCGCTGTTTGTCCTGGCGGCGGGCAAACCGGACGTCGTCAAAGCGCAGCTGACCGGCTCGATCATCGGCAACAGCTTGCTGGGGCTGGGCCTGGCAATCGTGGTCGGCAGCGTGGGTCGCGACAAGCAGACGTTCAAACGGGCGCGCGCCGGGCAGCTGTCGAGTCTGCTCGTGCTGTCGATGATCGGCTTGCTGCTGCCAGCGATGTTCGACTACGTGGTCCGTGGCACCACTGCATCCGAACGACTCCTGCGGGATGAGTACTTCAGCCTCAGCGTCTCGGTCGTGCTCATCATCGTCTACACCGCAAACCTGGTTTATACCCTCGTCACGCACCGGGATGTGTTCTCATTTGCCCTCCCCGAAGGCGACACGCCCGAGCACCACGTCGCGTGGCCGGTGTGGAAGGCACTCATGGTTCTTGCGACAGGGACGGTGGCCACCGCCGTCGAAGCGCACTTCATTTCTGGTGGACTCGAAGCCAACGCGGCCCGACTGGGCCTGTCCGAGTTCTTTCTCGGCGTGGTCCTTCTCGCCGTCGTCGGCAACGCGGCGGAGTACGTGTCGGCGGTCTACTTCGCGCGCACGGATCAGATTGGCCTGTCGATTAGCATCACGGTCGGATCGACGATTCAGATCGCTTTGCTGGTGGCGCCGGTGCTGGTCATTGTGTCGGCCCTCGCCGGAACGCCCATGAATCTCGTCTTCTCCAGCCCGCTCGAGTTGATCGCCATCGCGGCCGTGACGTTCACCGTCAACGCGGTAGCGCAGGACGGTGAGACGACGTGGTTTGAAGGCGTGCTCCTCCTGGCCATCTACGTGCTGTTCGCGTTCGCGTTCTATTTTGTGTAGACGGTGCGCGATTGACATCACTCAGACCGATCCAGCGCGGCCCGGCACGCACCCATCGCCACAGAGAGGCGCATCTCGACTTCGCTCGGCACAAGCCCTAGTCGCTCCCCAATCTCCTCGCAGGTCAGTCCTTCGAAGAAGGCCAGCTCGAGCGCCGCTCTGACGTCGGGCGGCAGACCCGCAACGACATCCAGGACCGACGCCACTTGCGAGTCCGTCGGGCCACGCAGTTCCAGGCTCTGGGCATCGCGCATCGACATTTCTCGAGCCGGTAGCCGATGGCGCGCGCGCAGCACCTGGATGGCGCGTCTGCGGGTGACGATCAGAAGGCTGGACGCCACGGCCGATGTCGAGGTGGCCGGTCGCGATTTCCGGCGGGATACCTCGACGAAGACCTCTTCGACAACGCTTTCAGCTTCGCTGCGATCCGCCAAGATTCGCCACGCCAGCGAGTAGACACCCCGCGCATGCTGGTCGTATACGGCTGCCAGCTCCGACAGCTCGACGTCAGCTCGGTTCTCGCCCGTCAACCCGGCCCTCACGTCAACTCTGCCCGGCCGCCATGGGCACGGCAGACGCGAGCGACTCCACGGCCAGCGGGATCTCGATGCTGAACACGCAGCCTGTGCCAGGCAGATTGCGGATGTAGATGTCTCCACCCTGCGCCCGGACCGCTTTCCGCGCAATGAAGAGCCCGAGGCCGAGACCGGTGCGATCGGCTCCGCGCTGTTCCCCGAACGACTGGAACGGGTCGCCTGTGCGGTCGGGAATGCCGCCGCACTCGTCCTCCACTTCGATCACGGCGTGGTCCTCTCGCCGAGAGGCGCGCAGAACCACCCGTCCGGAGGGGCGGGTGAACTTGAAGGCGTTGCTCAAAAGGTTCATCACCGCCGAGGTGAGCAGTTGCCGGTCGGCCAGCACGGCCAGCGATCCTTCGACAGAAACGAGGTGGAGGTGCACGCCGCGCGACTCCGCCTGCAGCCCACTGGTGGCCGTCAGGTCGTGCAGGAACGGCGCCAACCCGATGATCTCGCGCCGCTGTAACCGTGCGGTCGCGCGGATATCCGCAAGCGAGCTGTCGACGAGCACTCTCAGGCTGGTGAGGCTTCGCGCCAGGATGGCGCCAGTGCTGCCGTTGATGGCGACTGTGCCGCGCTTGAGCGCCTCGAATGCCAGCAGTGCCGTGTTGAGCAGGTCACGCGTTTCGTGAGCCACGAGCCCGGCTCTCTCGACCTCTTCCAGCGAGCGCGATTCCGCGGTGAGCCGCGCGTGCTCGGTCACGGCGCCGGCGATCGCCGTGTCCAGGCACCGATTGAGCGTGTGGAACTCCTCGGTCGTAATCGGGGCATTCAGCGCTATCGCCAGCTCCGTCACCGCCTGGCAGATGTCGCCGTAGTCGTGGACGACCTGAGACACCGTGAAGCCCAGCCCGAGCAGTTCTCGACCGTGAAGGATCGCGGTCGCGCCGATCGGCGTCGGTGAGGACGATTGGCCGACCACCCCGGCCACTTCGTGTCTGAGAGTGTCGGCCAACTGCGTCAGGAAGAGCGGCACCCCGTTGTGGAGTTCCGTGGTCGTCGCGGTTGGCCAGGGCCTGGCGGTCAGCTTCTCCCGGGATCTGGCAATGATGTCGGCGCGATGGGTCGTGATGAACTGATGGAGCATGGCACTCGCCTCTGCTAGACCGGCCCTGGCGGGCACACTTGGTCCAGATTGCACCAGGATGTCGCCACGTCGCCTCTCTGGCTGTTCACTTCGGAACACAAGTGAGCCAATCACGGCACAATTGATGGCTTGGCGTGGGAAACGCTCCAAAACGTTGCCACATCCTCGACATCCAGTGGTGAAGAGGCGACGCGGTTAAAATTTAATTGTCACCTGGTTCCTTCTCACCACGTGGGACAATGAGCCCATGCCGCCCCGTACCGCACCACGCCCCACCCCTCCAGCTCCTTTCGATGTGCCGGGGTTCCTTGGTTCGGCCGCAGGAACACGTCCCCTACTCCGGTTTGCGCGCGGAAAGGTTGTGTTCGCCCAGGGCGCCGACGCAGACAGCGTCTTCTTTCTTCGGAAGGGCGCGGTGCAACTCTCGGTGCTCTCATCGACTGGCAAAGAGGCCATCGTGGCAACCCTGGCACCGGGCGACTTTTTCGGAGAAGGGTGCTTGGCCGGACAACTGCGCCGCATGGCCACCGCGAAGGTGGTGACGACAGCAACCGCGGTCTGCATCCCGAGGGCCGACATGCTTCAGACCCTGCACGAACAGCACGAATTCTCGGACCGGTTCATCGCCCACATGCTGGCGCGCAACATCCGGGTCGAAGAAGACCTGGTCGATCAACTCTTCAATTCGAGCGAGAAGCGGTTGGCACGGACGCTACTCCTCCTCTCCCGCTACGGCAAAGACGACCTGACCGAACGCACCGTGCCCCACCTGTCGCAGGAGGCGTTGGCCGGGATGGTCGGCACGACGCGGTCGCGCGTGAACTTCTTCATGAACAAGTTCCGCAAGCTCGGTTTCATCGAGTACAACGGCGTCCTCAAGATTCACAACTCGCTCCTGAGTGTCGTCTTGCACGACTGACCGATCTGTGCACTCTGGAACATCGCCTGCTCCAGGCGCTCGCTACGATCGCCTCATCATCTGGGAACGACGTGGTTGGCACGCGTGGCTCGGACGACCGGAGGCAAGAACATGCTGCGCAACATCACGGACCTTCGTGGCTACACGATTCGCGCCACTGACGGCGACATCGGCACGGTGAAGGACTTCTACTTCGACGACGAAGACTGGACCGTGCGCTATCTGGTCGCCGACACCGGTGGCTGGTTGTCGGGCCGGCAGGTGCTGATCTCGCCCCTGTCGCTCGGGCAGCCCGCGTTTGTCGATCGCCTGCTGCCGGTGGCGCTCACGAAGGCGCAGGTCATGGGCAGCCCGGAGATCGACGCAAGCAAGCCCGTTTCGCGCCAGCATGAGGCCGCGCTCTTCGAGTACTACGGCTATCCGTACTACTGGGGCGGTGCCGGGATGTGGGGGATAGGCGGGTTCCCCGGCACGCTGACGCCCGAGGGCCGGATCGAAGGCGCCATGGCGGCGCGCTGGACGCGTCCCGACCCGGACGACGACGTCCATCTGCGGAGTGCCGACGTGATCATCGGCAATCACATCCATGGCAGTGACGGCGACATCGGCCATGTGCAGGACATGCTCGTCGATGACCACACCTGGGCCATCCGCTACCTGATCGTGAACACCAGCAACTGGTGGCTTGGCCATCAGGTGCTGCTCTCACCACGCTGGGTCGACTCCGTGACCTGGCCGGAGCGAGTCGTGACGGTGGGCATGAGCCGCCACGCCATCAGCCACGGGCCGCGCTACGACAGCGGCGCGCAGTTCACCCGGCAGGAGGAGCAGGCGCTCTATCGCCACTACGACCGGCCGAACTACTGGACGCCCCGGGACGAGGGACGCGCGGTGGACCGTGGTTAGTGGCCGCGGGGCCCTGCGGCCACCGTCGAGCGGCGCCTGGTGGGCGGTGTCACCTAACGCCACGCCGGACGGGAATGACGTGGATCCGGGCCAATTGGGCCCGGACAGCGGCGGTCAATCCGGTGACGGGCAGGGGCTGTCGCCCATCGCCGACGCCGCCGACGAGAGCGTCGACGAACTGGTCGACACGGGCCAGAACTACGAGGCCGAGGTCGTCATCGGTGTCGAGGACGCGGCCGACCATCCTGAGCAGCCGGTGCGGACGCACGAGATCTGAGCAGGCCGGCCGTCCCGCGTGTCACGCTGGGAGGGGCTCGTTCATGC
>JBDTWC010000250.1:0-4978 GCA_040006875.1 Acidobacteriota bacterium
GGCCGACCCGGCGCGGCTAGCGCGGCGCCCGCGGCTGTCGAGCTTCCAGGTGGCGACGACGATCTCCTTTTGTGCGGCGGCTAGGTCCTGCACGCCTTGCGACTGCGCGCCGGCGGCCATGGCCTGGCTCTGCGCCGCCACGAACTCGTCGTTGAACGCCTTGACCTCGAGGAAGTAGATGTCGCTGCGCGATTCCGATGACGGCTTGCCGCGGCCCACGTCGCGCGCCCGCACGTAGTAGGTGACGAAGTCGCCTGGCGCAACTTCGAGATCCTCGAGGAACAGCATGTGGCGGCCATTTACCGAGAGGCCATCGCGGGGGCCCGGGAAGGGCACCACGACCTCGGCCTGGCCGGGCTTCTGCAGGACCAGATCGAAGCTGCGGACGCCGAAGTCGTCGTCGGCGCGCGCCTCGATCAGCACCTCTTCGAGCGGTGTGACCTGGCGATCCCCCGCCGGCCGCATCACCCGCACATCGGGCGGGCGGTCGAGCAGCGTGCGGATGAAGTACTCGGTGTCGTCGTCGGCCTCGATGCCGTCGTCGTCGATCAGGGCGACGCGATACGAGCCGTCGGCGCCTACGCTCAGGTCGCCGGTGGCGACGGCGCCATCGGCACCGAGCGGCACGCGGGTGCCGTCGGCGAGCACGAGAGCCCCGCCCCTCACCTCTCTATCGGCGGTCACCGTGAGCCGCACGCTGGTGCCTTCCGGCGCGTAGATGTCGCCGCCGTCGTCTTCGCGCCGGGGCGCCAGCTTGAGCGCGGCCGGATAGGCGTAGTCGAGGTCGATGCGCTCGACCCGCGCCGGATGCACGACGGTGACCGTGTAGTCGGCGGAGCGCAAGCCACCGGCCCGCACCCGGTAGGTGAACGACGCCGCCACATCGGGCACGGTGATCGCGAAGGCGCCGGCGACCGCGCTGGTCATCGGCTGGGCCACCGCGTCCGGTCCGTCGCCTGCCACCAGTGCCGGGGTCAGCGGCGCGGCGCCGCCGAGCAGCCGGGCCACGATGGTGACGGTGCCGCCGGAGCGCACGCGCACGTCGCCGGGCTCGACCGCAATCTGGAAACGCGACGGCACCACGTAGGCAGCCGCGACGCGCCCGGCATCGACCGCCGGGTCGGCAAAGAACGCCACCGCCAGCCCGAGCGCGGCGGCGGCGGCCAGCGCGGTGCGCGCGGCGAAGGTGAGATCGGTGCTGGCCACGACCCGTTCGGCCGCGTCGCCCGCCACGGCTCGCAGGGCCGCGGTCGCCAGTCGGTCGGCGATCGCCGGCACGCGGTCGGCGCGGCCGCCGTAGTCGATCGCCGTCACCACCACGTCGTCGAGGCCGTCGACGCGCTCTTCGACAAGACGCGCCACCTGCAGCTCGGTGGAGCGCACGCGCGCGGCCCGTAGTGCCGCAACCAGGGCCGCGATCGCAACCGCGGCACCGATCGCGACGACAGCGAGGAAGGCCGCGCCGGTGGGTGCGAGCAGGGCCAGCGCCACGCGTGTGCTGCCGAGCGCGAAGGCCGCGATCAACGCGCCCGTGGTCCATCCGCGACGCCAGGCAAGCGTCGAGCGCCGACCGGCGATATCGGCGAGGAATGTCCGGAGCGTGGTGAGCTCTTCGGCCATGGATCCGGCTTTGTTCATCCTACCCCGGGTTCAACCCGCTGTCTGGGCCGCGAGCCGCGTCCGAGCAGGCCCTCGACCACGAGCACGCCGAGCATCACGAGCAGACCAATCTGCCACAGGCGCTGCTCCGCTTCCTTCGCGCGCGCCTCTTCCACCGCGGGCGAACCGCGTGGCGCCTCGACCCGCGACACGGCGGCGGTGAACGCGGCCGCGGTCGTGACCGCCGGATCGCTTTCGGCCGGGTTGACGTTGACGACGACGGTGCGCTCGCCATGTCCGTCGGCGCCCGGCACGCGATGCGCTCCCGGCACGGCCGGCACTCCCGGCGGCACCACCGGCAGGACAAACGACGAGGCGGCCAGCGCATCGCGCGTGAGATAGCGCGCGGTCTCGACCATGAACGGCGCGAACGTCGGTTGCACCGGGAACCGGTTCCAGCGGTTGTCGAGGTCCGACGCGAAGAGCAACAACGTGCCCCGCCCGACGGCGCGCTCGCCCATCGCCACGGCACCGCCCGCAAAGCGTGCCAGCACGCTCCAGCCCGACTCGTCGAGCAGACGCCGGTACTGCTCGATCGAGACGCGGCCGAGCGACGAGGCCGGACCGGCCAGGCGGCGCAGTACCGGATGGCGGCTGTCTGCGGCCACGATGGTCGCATCGTCGCCCGACGCCACGACCGGCTCGGGCGCCACCCGCAGCGTCAGGCCGATGGTCTCGCCCAGACTGGGCAGGTCGACATCAGGGCCGAGCGTGAGGAACACGCGGCCGCCGTCGCGCAGATACGACGTCAGGCGCGATCGGCCGGTGCGGTCGAGCGTGCGCGTGCCGACCACGAAGATCGCGGCCGGAGCCTCCCCGGCCGGCTGGGCATTGAAGCGCCGGCCGTCGATGACCGACACGCGCATGGCTGCATCGTCGGCCGCTTCGAGCGCGCGCTGCACGTAGATCCCGGTGCGCGCCGACTCAGGCGGATCGGCAGTGAGCACGAGCAGCGTCCGCGACCGCTCGCCGTCCAGTCGCAGGTAGCGATGGTCGTCGCCGGCCAGGCCGTCGCGATCGTCGATGGTCACCTCGGCCACGCCCACCGCCGGCAACGGCCCGGCGAAATGCACGTCGGCCGAGGCGAACGCAGCCAGCTCGGTTCTGACCTGGCCAACCTCGCGGCCGGCGACGCGCAAGCGCGCCGTCACCGCCCGCGGGCCGGGCGCATAGCTCTGCACCACGGCCGTGGCGCCATCGCCGTCGCGAGTGAGTCCGGTGACGGCGAGGTTCGCGGGCGCTGGCGGCACGAGAGCCACCGTCAGCTCGACGTCGTCGGGCAGGCTCAACGCGTCGCCGCTCGCGAGGCCGTGCTGCTGCAGATCGGTGACCAGCACCACCCGGCCACGCGACGTGCCCAGGGCATCCACCGCGGCGCCGATCGCCGTGGCGTAACGAGTGCCGCCGGAGCCCGGCTGGAGCGCCGCGATGAAGGCGCGCGCCTCGGCCCGGTTGGCCGTGGGCGCCACGCCCACCTGCCCGCGATCGTCGAAGGTCACGACCCCGACCAGGTCGGCCACCGGCGCCGCCGCCACCGCCGCCAGGGCCGCGCTCGTGGCGGCCCGCCACGAGTCGGGTGCCGACATGCTGAGCGAGGTATCCACGGCCACGATCGTGATCGACGACGCTACCGCACCCGCACCCTGCATGATGTAGGGCCGCGCAAACGAGAACGCCAGCAGCAGCAGCGCCGCGCAGCCCAGCGCGAGCAGGAGCAGGTCGCGCAGCGAGCGGCGTTCGTGCTGCTGCACCGGCGCCTGCGGCAGCAGCTGCGCGGCCGGGAAGTCGATCACCCGATCGCTGCGCCGGCGGAACAGGTGCAGGAAGACCGGAATGCCCACGGCCAGGGCGCCGGCCAGGAACGCGGGAGCGAGGAAGCCCAGCCCGAACATGTCAGCTGCGCCCGCGTGTGTTCAGGTAGGCCATCAAGGCCAGGTCGAGCGGCTTCGAGGTATCGAGCAGGTGATAGTCGATACCGGCGCCGCCCAGCTCGCGGCGATAGGTGTCGACCAGACCTTGCACGGCGTGCAGGTAGTCGCCGCGCACGGCCACGGGATCGGCGAATACCTCGGTGGCCGATTCGACGTCGCGGAACCGGGCCACGTCGTCGAACGCGAACTCCAGCTCCTGATGGTCGAGCACCTGGAAGACGATCACGTCGGTGCCCCGCTGCCGGAAGTGGCGCAGGCCTTCGATCACGCGGGCCGGATGGTCGAGCAGATCCGAGATCACGACCACGAGGCCACGCTTCGACAGCACCTTGGCCAGGTCGCCAAGCGGCTTGGCCACATTGGTGCGGTGTCCGGCCGGCAGGCGCTCGAGCGCGAGCAGCAACGCGCGCAGGTGGCCGGCGCGGGTGCCGGGCGGGACGCGCTGCACGATGCGCTCGTCGAAGGCGATGAGGCCGGCGGCATCCCGCTGGCGGTGCATCAGATAGGCCAGCGACGCCGCCAGGTAGCAGCCGTACTCGGCCTTGGTGACACCGCGCGATCCGTAGTGCATCGAGGCGCTGATGTCGAGCAGCAGATGGCAGTCGAGGTTGGTGTCTTCCTCGAATTTCTTGACGTAGTGGCGGTCGGTGCGCGCGAACACCTTCCAGTCGATGGTGGTCAGCGCGTCGCCGGGCAGGTAGTGGCGATACTCGGCGAACTCGACGCTGAAGCCGCGGAACGGGCTGCGGTGCAAGCCGCTCAGCACCCCCTCGACGATCGTCTTGGCTTTTAGATCGAGCGTGCCGAGCCGCGCCAGCACCGCGGGGTCGAGGTAACGCGCTGGTCCTGCCATGACGTCACAACCCGCTGGCGGGCACCTGCACGGCAGCAATCAGCCGCTCGACGATGATGTCCGAGGTGATGCCCTCAGCCTCTCCGTAGAAGTTCGGGATGACCCGGTGGCGCAGGATCGGCTTGGCCAGCGCCTGGATGTCCTTGACCGACACGTGATAGCGGCCGTGGATCAGGGCCCGCGCCTTGCTGCCGAGAATCAGCGCCTGCGACGCGCGCAGACCGGCGCCCCACTTGACCCACTTCTCCACGAAATCGAGCTTTGGACCGCGACCGGGCCGCGACGCGTCGACCAGGCGCACGGCGTAGCGCGCGACCTCTTCGGCCACCACCACCTCGCGCACGTACTCGTGGAAGGCCATGATGTCGTCGCCGCTCAGCACCCGCTCGGGGACCGGTCGGCTGGTGCCGGTCGTCTGGGTCACGACCTTGACCTCGTCGTCTTCCGACAAATAGTCCATCGTGATGTTGAACATGAAGCGATCGAGCTGCGCTTCGGGCAGCGGATAGGTGCCCTCGAGCTCGATCGGGTTCTG
>JBDTWC010000251.1:0-4976 GCA_040006875.1 Acidobacteriota bacterium
GCGTGGGCGCACACGCCCACGCGCTCAGCGCGTCGGTCGAGGCCGCCCCTGGCATGTCTGGACCGAGCACGGCCAGGTCTTCGCGGAGCGCGTGGCGCGCCGCCAATTCGGCCACTGCGACTTGCCTCGCCAGCGCAGCCTCCGGCGGGTCGGGATGGAGCAGCCAGCGAGCGAGCGTCGCCTCACCAGCGAGCGTACGCGCCGTCGACAGCAGGTCGAACACGCTGCCGGTGCCGAACAGGTCGAGGTCTTCGGCGTAGGGATGCTCGGGCGGCAGATGCGCGAGGCCGTCGCGGCCGCGGCCCTGCCAGCGACCTTCGAGTCGGGCCAGACCGTCGTCCACGTAAGCGATGACGCGGCGCACGCGCGTGCGGTCGGCGAGCAGGCGTGCGTGGGCGAGCGCGAGCGCCACGAAGGCCACGGCCGGCACTGCCAGCCACCATGGCGACAGAAGGCCCATGCCGAAGGCCAGCACGCCGAGTGCCGCGCCAGCGGCCGCCGCGGCCAGGCGCAGGTTGGCCAGACGGTCGTGGCGCGCGTCGAGGGCCGTTTCGTCGGCCCGCAAGCGCTCGCGCCGGCCGGCGTAGGCGGCGGCTACGGCCGCACGATCCCGTCGGCGATCCACAGGTACAGGGTGCGGCGATGGTTCGACGAATCGGTGAAGGTGTCGACCTTCTCCGGCGTCCAGTCACCGAAGCCGAAGTTGTGCGCCACGATGCGCGCGCCGGGCTTGAGCGCCCGCGTGAGCATCGGCCGCAACTTCAGGTTCGATGCGGTGAGCAGATAGGTCGTGACCACGGTGGCCGCCGACACGTCGGTCGTGAGCGCGTTCTCCAGCTTGAAGGTCACGAGATGAGAGACGCCGTCGCGCCGGGCATTGGCGTTGGCTTCGGCGATGCGTTGGGGGTCGATGTCCACGCCGATGCCGCGCGCCCCGTAGACCCTCGCCGCCGTGATCGGGATGCGCCCATCGCCGCAGCCGAGGTCGATGACGACGTCGTTGTTTGTGACCCGCGCGAGAGTGAGCATGCGAAGCACGACTTCCTGCGGGGTCGGGACATAGGGCGCAAGATTGGGCGCCTCGAGCCGTGCCGCCGCAGGCGCCTGGCGCGCGGCGAGAACGAGACCGTCGACGCCGGCCAAGCTCAGCAGGACCACGACCGCGAAAACGGCACGCCGCACTCGGCAAGCATACTCAGGTTTGGCCTCGCCCGGCCGGAGCGCCTGCGGTAACCCCCGTGGCTGTGGAGGTTTAGGGCAAAAGGCGCAGTGCAACCCCGCGCAGCGGAAAACCGCTATTTTTCGGGCGTTTTCCGTAGGCAGACGGCCTCGCGTCGGCTATAATGAACAGGTCCTCGAGGGCAAGTTTCCGCCCTTTCGACCTACCCAAATCTGGAACGGGGGCCACGTGTCATTTTCGGTCGGCGACAAGGTCATCTACCCCAATCACGGTCTCGGCGTCGTGGAGAAAGTCGAGGAAAAGACCATCCTCGGCACCACGTGCGGCTTCTTCCATCTGCGCATCCTGTCAAACGACACGACGGTGCTCGTGCCGGTGGCGAACGTCGACAACGTCGGATTGCGACGGGCCATTGACGACGAAGAAGTCGAGCGCCTGTTCGGCAAGCTCGGCGACGGCAAGATCGACAATCACGCGAACTGGAAGGGCCGGTTCAAGGACAACTCTGACAAGATGCGCAGCGGCTCGATTGCCGACATGGCCGACGTGCTCAAGAGTCTCACGTTCCTGGCCAAGTCCAAGAGCCTCTCGTTCCGCGAGAAGCGCATGCTCGATCGCGCCAAGTCTCTCATCGTCTCGGAAGTGTCCGAAGTGATGCGGGTGACCCCGGGCGAAATCGAAGATCGCGTGGAGAAGGCGCTCGATCGCTGCTTCACGACCAAGGCTCGCAATGCGCTGCGCGCCGAGACGCGCGCCACTGCCAAGGCGGCGCCGCTCAAAGCCGTAGCGGCTGTGGCCGTGGCGCTGCCCGCCAAGGCCCGTCAGGCGCGCGCTTCGTAGGCCAGCGCCGCTCGTTTCGCTCAAGTTAGAATGCCCGGTCCGGACCATGTCCGTGCCGGGCATTCGTGTTTTCGGAGCCCGGCGGCGGTGCCGGGACCGATCTGGAGGCGTGTGTCCGAGTTCGTGTCCACAGCCACTGCGGCCATACGCTCGACGGCGGCCTATGTGCTGGCTTCGCTCTACGTGGCGGTGGCCGGCACGCTCGGCCTGCTGGTGGCCCTGCCGCTCAAGTGGAAGGGCCTGCTCTACGTGCTCGGCCACGGGGGCGTGTGGCTGGCGCTCGGCGCCGCCGGCATTCGCTACCGCGTGGCCGGACGACGCTACATCCCGCCGAGGCGGGCCGTGGTCTTCTGCGCCAACCATCAGAGCAACATCGACCCGCCGGTGCTCTATCGCGCCTTGCACCCGCGCCTGCACATCCTCTTCAAAGCAGAACTGCGCAAGCTCCCGATCCTCGGCCTGGTCATGGAGACGGGCGGCTTCGTGCCGGTCGAGCGCGGCCGCCGCGATGAAGCCCTGGCCTCGATCGAACGAGCCGCCGCCTCGATCCGCAGCGGCAACTCGTTCCTGATCTTTCCCGAGGGCACCCGCAGCCGCACCGACGAGCTCTTGCCCTTCAAGAAGGGCGGGTTCATCATGGCCATTGCCGCGCAGGCGCCGATCCTGCCCGTGGCGATCATGGGCGGACGGGCGGCGATGCGGAAGGGCAGCGCGATTGTGCGGCCGGTCACGGTGTCGGTGCGCATCGGCGCGCCGGTCGAGACGGCCGGTCGCGGCCCCGAGGCGCGCGACGTGATCATCGCCGAGGTGCGCGCGGCCATCGAGGCCCTGCTCGCCGAGGGCCCGGTCACGACGGAGGA
Source organism: Acidobacteriota bacterium (assembly GCA_040006875.1). Classification (GTDB taxonomy): domain Bacteria; phylum Acidobacteriota; class Vicinamibacteria; order Vicinamibacterales; family UBA2999; genus CADEFD01. Next base: position 2,881 of record JBDTWC010000251.1, read on the forward strand.
CTGAGACATGGACCTGCTGGTCACCGCCGGGCGCACGCTCGGATTCTCCTTCGCTGCCGGCGTGAACCTCTACGCCACGATCGCGATCCTCGGCCTGGCCACGCGCTTCGGCGTCGTCGATCTGCCGCCGCAGTTTGCGGCCTTCAACCACCCGTGGATCATCGGCGTGGCGCTGACGCTCTATCTGGTGGAGTTCGTGGCCGACAAGGTGCCGTGGGTCGATACGCTGTGGGACACGGTGCACACGCTGGTGCGGCCGCTTGGCGGCGCGCTGATTGCGGTGTCGACACTGGGTGATGCCGCGCCGTGGCTGCAGGGCCTCACCGCCATCGTCGGCGGCACGCTCGCCGCGGGCAGTCATTTCACCAAGGCCGGCGCGCGGGCGGCGGCCAACTTCAGCCCGGAGCCGTTCACCAACTGGGGGCTCAGCCTGGCCGGCGACGCCTTCGTGATCGGACTCGGTCTGCTGGCGCTGAAGTATCCGCTCGTGGCTCTGGCCGTCACGCTGGTGTGCGTGCTCACGATCGTGATGCTGGCGCGCTGGCTGATCAGTTGGATTCGCCGCGCCGCCGCGCCGCCCGACCCGATGACGGGCGCAACGGCCTGACGCGCACTGGGCTCGCCGCCGCGCTAGTATGCGAGCGAGGAGCACCCCACGTGCCGTCATCCTCCCGCCGTCTGGCCGTCTTCGCGCTCGCCCTTCTGTTCAGCGCCGTGCCCAGGGCACAGCAGGCGCCGGCGCAGGAACCTCGCTTCCGCGGCGGCACCAATCAGGTGCGGCTCGACGTCTACGCCACCAAGGACGGCGTGGCGGTTACCGATCTGACCGTCGCCGATTTCGAGGTGCTCGAGGACAACGCACCGCAGTCGGTGTCGTCGTTCGAGTTCGTGAAGGCGCGCGGGGTCGTGCCGGATTCGGCACGCGTCGAGCCGAACACGGTGGCCGAGTCGCGGGAACGCGCGGCCCGGCCGGATGCGCGGCTGTTCGTGCTGTTCCTCGACACGCTGCACGTGCAGATCGAAGGGTCGTATCACGCGCAGAACCCAGTGGCGGCGCTGCTCGATCGCGTGGTCGGCGAAGACGATCTGGTCGGGGTCATGACGCCGGAGATCACCGCCCGGAACATCGCCTTCTCGCCGCGCACGTCGTCGGTGGGCCGGATGCTCGCGGCCAACTGGACGTGGGGTGAACGCGGCGCCGTGAACGTCCGCGATCCCCGCGATCGCGAGATCGAGCAGTGCTATCCCGACATCGGTCCGACCTTGGGCTTGGCCAAGCCGCTCCTCGAGCGGCGCGGCGAGCAGCGCCTGCTCGATTCGCTCGAAGACCTGATTCGGCACCTCGAGGGCCTGCGCGAAGAGAGGTCGTTCGTGCTCTTGTTGTCCGAAGGGTGGCTGATGCCCGAGCCCGATCACATTCTGGGCGCGCCGATCAAGTGGCCAAATGGCACGCGCACCGTGCCGGGTGGACCGGACGATCTCGGGGTCACGTCCGACGGCAAGTTGACCATTCGATCCGAAGGCGGCGCCCGCGGCTTCGAGTCGTGTGAGCGCGAACGCGGGCTGCTCGCCAACCAGGACTTCGCCATGGCCTTCGAGCAGCTGATGCGGCGCGCCAATCGGGCCAACGTCAGCTTCTACCCGATCGATCCACGCGGCCTGGTCGTGTCCGACGACCCCATCGGTCCCGGCCGGCCGGCCGGTCCGGTCGCAGATTCGATGCGCCTCGGCCGGCGGCAGGCCAACCTGCGTCAGCTCGCCGAAGAGACCGACGGCGCCGTTGTGCTGAACACCAACCTCGAGAAGGCGCTGCCGCGGCTGCTCAATGACGTGGGCTCGTACTACCTGCTCGGCTACGTCTCGACCAACCAGAAGCTCGATGGCCGCTACCGCAAGCTCACCGTGCGCGTGAAGCGGCCCGGCCTCGAACTGCGCGCGCGGCCCGGCTACCTGGCGCCGAGCGCCGCCGAGGTCACCGCGGCGCAGACGCTGCCCAAGACCAAGAGCGCGCCGACGACCGTGGGGCAAGCGTTGTCGCGGCTGCCGACCGGCCGTCGCGTGGCGCCGATCTACGTGCAGGCCACCGGGGGGGCGGG
>JBDTWC010000252.1:0-4975 GCA_040006875.1 Acidobacteriota bacterium
AGTCGATCGTCGTGGCCGTCATCCTGGCGCTCTTCATCCGCACCTTCGTCGTGCAAGCGTTCAAGATCCCGACCGGCTCGATGGAGCCGAACCTGCTCGTCGGCGATCACCTGCTCGTGAACAAGTTCGTGTTCGCGCCGACCCTGTCGGGCCTCGAGCGCACGCTGCTGCCGATGCGGCCGATCGTGCGCGGCGACGTGGTGGTCTTCAAGTTCCCCGAAGACCCCGAGCGCGATTTCATCAAGCGCATCGTCGGTCTGCCCGGCGAGACGATCGAGGTGAAGGGCCGCCAGGTGCTCGTCAACGGCACGGCCATCGCCCAGCCCTTCGCGCACTTCCTGCTGCCGCACGACCCCAACGCTCCGGTCAACGAGGGCGACCTGCGCGAGCACTACGGGCCGGCCACCGTGCCGGCCGGCCACTACTTCGCCATGGGCGACAACCGCGACAACTCCCAGGACAGCCGCTACTGGGGCTTCTTGCCCAGCCATTACGTGAAGGGCCGCGCACTGATGATCTACTGGTCGTTTGACGACGCGCCGAGTACATCAGGTGTAGTGCAGCTGCTGGGCGGAACCCGCTGGTCGCGCCTGCTGCATCAGATTCACTGACCGCGCGGAAGCGGCCCGAGGGGCCTCTATGTCGACGATCATCAAACTGGTCTTCACGGCGCTCATCATCAACGCCTGCGTGCAGGCCGGCCGTTCGTCGTGGACCTTCTACCAGTTCCAGGATGCCGTGCAGCAGGCCACGCTCTTCAGCGGCAGGGAAACCGCGGAAGCGCTCAAGGCCCGCGTCATCGCCCTGGCCGTCGAGCGGATGGTGCCGCTCGATGTCGAGACCGTAACCGTAACCTACCAGTCCACGCAAGCGCGCGTGAAGGGCAGCTACACCGACGACGTGAAGCTGGTGCCGGGCTACGTCTACAAGTGGACGCACGACCTGAGCCTCGACGTGCGGCGCGTTCCCTACTAGGGCTGGCGGCAGGTTCGAGCGGCGAGTAGGCGGCCAGCGGCCAGGCCGTCAGCCGTGCAGCGAGCCGAGGGCGGTGTGCGCCGAGTGCGTCACGTCGTCGAGCGTGGCCATCAGCCGGCGGGTCGAGCTGAGCACGAACGCCGGGTCGGCGAGGCTCTCGAGATTGGCGCGCACGTTGGCGGCCGCGCCCTCCGCGGCCGCCCGCACCAGACTGACGCCCACGAACAAGTCACTGGCGGCGGCGCGATGGCCGGCGTCGGCCACCGTCTCCATCAGCTTGAGCACGTCGGCACAGGTGCGTGCCGTCTCGAGCGGCACCAGCGTGGCGTCTTTGGTGGCGTCGGTCACCGCGGCTCGGCGCGCCGTCTTCTCGGCGTCGCTGCCCTTGGGCAGGCGAAAGGCCGTCAGCAGGCGCTCGAAGGCCTCGACATCGAGGTCGGCCAGCTTCTCCAGGCGGGCTCGCGCCGCCGTCAGCGCCGGCAGGACCTGCTCGAGGGCGGCGCGTTCGGCGGCCGCGTTCTGGCGTGTGCGCGGGAGCGCCGCCACCATTTCGGCCAGCGCTGTGCCAGAGGCGCCGGCCAGCGCCGCCACGGCGCCGCCGGCCGGCGTGGGCGCCGGTGCGGCCACCTGCGCCAGCACGGTGTGAAAGGGTAACGACGTCAGCTTGTTCACGCCTGTCTCCTTGCCGGGTTGCCGTACACCACCACGCCGCGCTTGACCACCGCGGCAATCGCCGGCGCGCCCACGCGTAGCAAATCGGCCAATCTACCTTCGACCACCACTGCGTCCATCTGCTTGCCGGTTTCAAGACTGCCGACGGCGTGCTGGCGGCCGAGCGCCGCCGCGCCGTTGATGGTTGCAGCCACCAGCGCCTCTTCGAGCGTGAGGCCCATGCCGAAGATGGCCAAGGTCATCACGAAGGGCAGCGACGGCGTGAAGCCGCCGCCGGGATTGAGGTCGGTTGCGAGCGCCACCGGCACGTGGCGCGCGACCAGCATGCGCGCCGGGGCGTAGCGTCCGAGCTTCAGGAAAAAGGCCGCCGCCGGCAGCAGGGTCGCGATCACGCCGGCTCCGGCCATGGCGTCGGCGCCGGCCTCATCGACGTGGATGAGATGATCGGCCGAGATCGCGCCCACGGCGGCCGCGGTCAGAGCGCCGCCGCTCGCGCCGAGCTCGTCGGCGTGGATCCGCGGGGTCAGGCCGAGCGCCTTGCCGGCCTCCAGGATTCGCGTCGACTCGTCCGGCGAGAAGACGCCGTGCTCGCAGAACACGTCGTTCCACTCGGCCAGACCCTCGGCGGCCACCGCCGGCAGCATCTCGTCGATGACCAGCTGCACGTAGGCCTCGCGCCGGCCGCGATACTCGGCCGGCACCTCATGCGCGCCCATGAACGTGGCGCTCACGTCGATCGGCTGCACGCCGCCGAGCCGCCGGATGGCGCGCAGCTGGCGCAGCTCGGTGGCCACGTCGAGGCCGTAGCCGCTCTTGATCTCGCACGTGGTCGTGCCTTGCGCCAGCATCTCGGCGAGGCGGGGACGAGCCAGGGCCACGAGCTCGTCTTCGGAGGCGGCGCGCGTGGCCGCGACGGTGCGCACGATGCCGCCGCCGCTAGCGGCGATCTCGGCGTAGGTGGCGCCACGCAGGCGCCGGGCCAGCTCGTCGCGTCGATCGCCGGCGAACACGGCGTGGGTGTGTGGATCCACGAAGCCGGGCACCACGGTGCGGCCGGTGCCGTCGATCACGGTGGCACCGGGTTGGAGCGTGATTGCGGCTGCGACGGCGGCGGCGGGACCGACCGCCACGATCCGCCCCTGCCACGCCGCCACCGAGCCGATGGCGACGGCGGCGATGTCACCTTGAGCGGCCCCAGCGCGCGGGGCAATCCCGGCGCAAGTGGCGACGACGTCGGCCCCGGTGATGATGAGGTCGGCGGGAATCATGACGGGAGGGTGAGCCTGGCGGCCACGTCGGCGGCCCGCATGCCGCTCACGAGCACGCGCTTGAGCCGCGTCTTGTCGCCGTGCACGATGGCCAGCGAGCGTTTGGCCACGCCGAGCACGCCGGCCAGGAACGTGACCAGGGCATCGTTGGCCTGGCCGTCGACGGGCGGCGCCGCCAGGCGCACCAGCACGGCGCCGTCGCGCTGGCCCGCCAGAGCCGACTTCGCGGCGCGGGGAATGACCCGAACCTCGACCGTGGTGCCGTCGGGACCCTCGCGCATCATCGGCGATCAGCCGTTCTGCGAGCGCACGGCCGGTTCGTTCGCCGCCCCGGCCGGCGTGATCCCGGTGCCACTCTCGGTGGCACGCGGCCGCAGCAGCCGGATCTTGTCGTCGCGCTCGCGGGCGTCCTGCTCGCGCACGAAGTCGAGTGTGTTCTTGAGCGCGTTGATGATCGCTTCAACCGAGGTCTCGGTCTCACGGCGGCGCGAGCGCAGCCCCTCGATCTCGCGCTGCAGCTCCTCGAGCCGCCCCTGCGCCTTCTGGATCAGCAGGTCGGCGCGCGTCTCGGCCTCGCGAATCATGCGTTGACCGTCGTGCTCGGCGGTGTCACGCAGCTCGTCGGCCAGCCGCTGGGCGCTCACGAGCGTGTTCCTCAGGCTCTTCTCTTCCGAGCGATGTTCGGCCAACATCGCTTCGAGGCGGGCCACGTCCTGACGCAGGCGATCGGCGTCGCGCAAGGCCCCTTCGTAGTCGTCGGCCACCTCGGCGAGGAGGGCGTCGACTTCGCCGCGGTCGTAGCCGCGCATGGCGGTCTTGAACTTCTGCTGCCGGAGGTCGAGAGGCGTGACGTTCATGATGCTGCTCCTGCCCGCTGGCGGGCGCTCGCCGATGCCTAGCGCCGGTCGCCGAATATCGCGCTGCCGACCCGAACGATCGTCGCGCCTTCTTCGATGGCCACCTCGAAGTCGTGGCTCATGCCCATCGATAGCTCGCTCAGGTGCGTTGCCGGCACGCCGGAAGCGCACAGCCCGTCGCGGACCGCGACCAGCTTCCTGAACCAGGGCCGGGCGTCGCTTGCGTCGGCCACGGCCGGTGGCAACACCATCAGCCCGACCAGTTGCGCAGCCGCACACGCCGCGCCGGCCGCGAAGATCTCCACCAGGTCGGCCGGGGCGGCGCCAAACTTCGTGGCTTCCCCTGCCAGATCGACCTGCACCAGTAGCTTCGGCCGCTGTCCTGCCGCCACCGCGCCCTCCTCGATCTTGCGCAGCAGCGAGACGCTGTCGACGGCGTGGATCCAGTGAAAGGCCTCAGCGGCCTTGCGCGCCTTGTTCGACTGCAGGTGGCCGATGACGTGCCACCGGATCCTGTTGTCGGTCACTGCGGCGATCTTCTGCAGGCCTTCCTGCACCTTGTTTTCGCCGAAGTCGAGCTGCCCTGCCGCCACCGCCGCCGCGACGCACTCGGCGGGGTAGGTCTTGGACACCGCCACCAGCCGCACCGCCTCGGGCCGACGGCCAGAGCGCTGCGCCGCAGCCGCGATTCTAGCCCGGACCGCGCCGAGCCGGTCGGCGATCGCCGCGTCGAGCTCGATCACGCGCCCGGCGGCTTGAGCTGGGCCACCATGCCCTTTGCCTGGGCGGCGAACTGGCCGGTGGGGGCCAGCTTCAGGTACTGCTCGAAGGAGTCCACCGCTTCGGGCACCTTGCCTTCGTTGAGCAGGGCCATGCCGAGCTGGAAGCGCGCATCGGCGTGGTTCGGGTCGGCTTTGGTGGCGTCCTCGAACTTCACCTTGGCCTCGGCGATCTTGCCGGCGTTCCACAGGATGATGCCCTGGTTGTAGACGGCATCGGCGTTGCCGGCAGGAGCCGCCGCGGCCGCCCTGGCGCTGGTGGCCGCGGCCTCGTCGAAGCGCTTCTGGTTGTTGTAGAGCGTGGCCAGGGAGTTCAGCGTCTCGGCATGGTCGGGCTTGATCTCGAGCGCCTTCTTCCAGTTTTCCTCGGCCTGCTTCTCGTCCTTCTTCTGCAGGTAGGCGTAGCCGATGTTGAAGTAGCACT
>JBDTWC010000253.1:0-4960 GCA_040006875.1 Acidobacteriota bacterium
CCAGGATCTCGGACAGGTCGTGCACGGCGCGGCCGTCCATCTCGAGGATCTTGTCGTGGACTTTCAGACCCATCAGCGCCGCATCCGAGGCCGCCACGACCTGCACGATGCGCGTCCCCTTGTCCTGCTTCGCGTCGCCGCGGATCCCGAAATCTGGGTCGAACCGCTCCGACACCTGGTTCGGATCGAGCAGCTCCACGTCCGACGGCCGCTTGCCCAACTCGTCGATGACCAGCCACTGCACGCGGTTGTAGCGATCGACGCGCTCGGTTTCCCACGACAGCAGGGGCGGATGCGCCGGCCGTGGATGCTCGTGCACGAACGTCTCGTAGTTGCGTCGTTCGCTGGTCCACCAACTGGTGTCGTGGCCGCCAGTGGCCTGAGGACGGAAGGTCAGGGTGGCGCCGGCGTTTTCGAGCAGCTCGAGGTAGGGCGCCACGCGCGCCGCTGGATATTTCGGGTCATTGAAGGCGTTGACCACGAAGAACGGCCGGTTGACCATGTTCGACACGTACATCTGGCCGTCGGCGTTGACGGCCGAATTGGCCAGCACGCCCATGTTGCCGATGAGCGGCAGAAACGACGCAAACGGCGTCGGCGCCTTCATAGCCAGAAAGAAAGTGCCGGTGCCGCCGTCGGAGGTGCCGGTGAGATAGATGCGCGACTCGTCCACGTTGTACTGGCGCTTCACCCGATCGAGCAGCGTCAGGATGTTGTCGACCTGCGTCGCGTGCCACCAGGCCGCATCGGCCCAGCCGAAGGGATGCACGTAGATCTGCGGCTCGCCAGCGATGCGGTTCTCGCGGCGCCGGCGCCCCTCTTCGGGATCCTGCCGATCGACGCCGCCATGCAGCTGCACGCGCACCGGCCAGGCGCGCGCCGGGTCGTAGTTCTCGGGCACCTCGATGTAGTTGTCGAAGGCCACGCCGCCCTGCGCGCTGCCGCGGAGCGGGCGCTCCCCCACCGGCGCCCGGCCGTAGACGCGGCCCTGCTTCAACGCCGTCCACGCCGCGTCGAAGGTCACGCCCGATCTGAGGAGCCGGTCGGCTTCTTTGGCCGCGTCCTTGGGCGAGTCGGCGCGCCAGTAGCCTGGCCAGAGCAGGTCCGATGCCGCGGGCTGGGCTCCGAGTGGCGCTCGCGCGGCGAGCCCGATGGCCAGTGCCAGCAGGGACGTGACCAAGAGTGTCCGGCCCATCATGTGTCCTCGACGCCACGAGGCGCGCGCGGCGGATCGGACGTATTCTGACCGGGCTGGCGCGTGGCGCCAAGTCCCATCTCGGAGCTACTGTGACCACGCCCGCCCGCTACCGACCCGCCCTCGCGGCCCTTGGCCTGTCGCTGGCGGCGTGGGCGGCGGTGGTCGCTCTCACAGGCGGGATCGCGTTCGACCTGGGCGGCACGCGGGTGTCGTCGCGCAGCGCGTGGCGCGCCGCGCTGGTCGGCGCGATCGGCGTGGCCGGCGCCGCGTGGGGTACGACCGGTGCCGAGCGACGCGCCTATCTCGCCGGGGTGCGCCGGCGTGGCGATCGGCTGGCGCCGTGGGCCGCGGCGCTCGTGACGCTGAGCGTCGTGACCGTCTCGGCGGTCTACGGCGGGCACATCGCGGGGAGCGCCGATGCCAGCGGCTACGTCAGTCAATCGCGCCGCTGGGCGGAAGGCCGCGTGCGTATGGACGCACCCGACCTGATCGGCGCCGAGTGGCCGCTCCGCGGCTGGCTCGTGGCGCCGCTCGGCTACGCGCCGGCGCACGTGCCGGGCGAATTGGGCCCGACCTACGCGCCGGGATTGCCGTGGCTGATGGCCGCCGCGGCCGCGCTCCTCGGTGAGGCGGGACGCTACATCTGGACGCCGCTCTTCATCGGCGTGATGACCTGGGGCACGTTCCTGTTCACCCGCCGCGACGCGCCGCCGCTTGTGGCCTTCGGCGCCGCGCTGCTCGTCGCTTCCAGTCCGCCGGTGCTGTTTGCGGCCATGCAGACGATGAGCGACATTCCCGCGGCCGCGCTGTGGCTCGGCGCGCTGCTCGCGCTCGACGGGATCGGCCGCGGCGCCGCGCTCGCCTCGGGCACGCTCGCCGGCATCGCGCTGGTCGTGCGTCCCAACCTGGTGATCGTGGCCGCCGCGGTGTGGGTCGTCGACCTCTTCGCTGGCGCGGGCGCAGGGCGCGCCCGCCTGGCGCGGGCCGCGATCTGGGCCGTGCCGGTGGCGGCGGCGGCACTCGCGGTGGCCGCCGTCAACCAAGTGCTATGGGGCTCGCCGACGTCGTCAGGCTATGGCGCCAACGGGGACCTGTTCCAGTTTGCGAACCTGTCCGGCAATCTTTCGCGCGTGTGGCGGTGGACGGTGGAAACCGGCGGCTACTGGGCGCTCGCCGGCGTCGGGGCGCTCATCTGGGCCGCGGCCGCACGCCATCACCGACGCTGGTGGTGGGCGCTGGCGCTGGTCGTGGCCGTGACCTGCAGCTACCTGCTCTACGCGCAGTTCGAGGAGTGGTGGTACCTGCGCTTCTATCTGCCGGCCTGGCCGCCGCTGGCAGCCGCGGCGTGCGTGGCCGCGTGGCGCGCGCTGGCGCAGTGGTCCGACGAGGCCGCGGCGCTCATCGTGGCGGGCGCGGCCGTGGCCATCGCCACGACCGGCGTCGGGCACGCGCAGGACGTGGGCGCGTTCGGACTGTGGAAGGGCGAACAGCGCTATGCGGCGGTTGCCGCCTTCGTGCTCGCGCAGGCGCCATCCGATGCGGTCGTGCTGGCCGTGCAACACAGCGGCTCGGTGTCGTACTACGCGCAGCGCACCATCGGCCGCTGGGACTTTATCGCCCCCGACGGCCTCGACGCCTTGGCCACGGGACTGGCCGCCGCTGGCCGTACCACCTGGCTCGTGGCCGACGACTGGGAAGAAGCCCTGTTCCGCCAGCGCTTCGCCAGCGAGGTGCGCGGCCGCCTCGATTGGGCGCCGATCGGCGAGGCGCGCATCGGCGCGGCGCGCGTGCGCGTCTACGACCTCACCACGCCGACCCGCGCGGTCGGTCCGGTGCTCATCCCGGTGAACACGGCCACGCCGTGGCCGTGGCGACGTCTCCCCCGGCCGCCCGCGGCGAAGTAAGATCGCGACGTGACGCGCGCTCGATCCACTTTCATCTCAGTGCTCGCCTGCGTCGCGTTCGGCATCGCGGGCTGGGCGTCGCGCGCGGTGCTCGACGAGGTGCTCGTCGACGGTGTGCGCGAGCGGATCGCATTCGTGCCGTCGTGGCAGCCGCTGGTCGCGTTCCTGGCCCTGGCGACGCTGGCGGCGATCGGGTTGGCGCGCTTGCCGGGCGGCGATCGCAAGGCGGGGCGCGTCGGCCCGATGCTGCTGCCGGTGTTCGCGCTGCTCGCCCTGGTCGTGCCCTATCTGCCGGTGCTGCCCGACTGGTGGCCTGGGCTGCAGGTGCTGGCCGGGCCCGGCGCGGGGCTGGTGTGGGCGGTCGTCCTCACGCAGTTGCTGTGGGTGCTGTGGCCGTACCTGACCCCGGTGTCGACGTGGATCTCGCGCCGCGGGCTGCTCGCGCAGACCGTCGCGATCTGGCTGGCCACGGCGGCGGCAGCCAGCATGGGCGCCGCGCGCATGACCCACACGGTGCTGTTCCCCTCGGGTGACGAGCCGCACTACATGGTGCTGGCACAGAGCCTGTGGCGCGACGGCGATCTCCTGATCGAGAACAACCACGCGCGCGGCGACTACAAGGAATACTTCGGCCGCGATCTCGAGCCGCACTTCCTGACCCGCGGCATCGACCAGCAGATCTACTCGGTGCACCCGGTGGGCATGCCAGTGCTGATCGCGCCGGTGCTGGCCGCGGGCGGTTACGGCCTGGTCGTCGCCTTCTTCATCGCCATGGCCGCCACCGCCGCCGCCGTGGGCTGGCGATGGGTGCGGGCCACCACCGGCGCGCCGGGCGCCACCACGCTGGCCTGGGCGGCGATCGTGTTCTCGGCGCCGTTCCTCATCAACTCGTTCACCATCTATCCGGAAGTGCCGGCGGCGCTGGTCGTGATCGTGGGCATGGCGCTGGTGCTGCGGCCGCGCCCGGATCGGCGACCTTGGCACGACGTGGCCGTCAGCGTCCTCGCCGCCACCCTGCCGTGGCTGAGCACCAAGTACGCGCCGATGTCGGCCGCGCTCCTGACGGTGGCGTTCGGCCGTGTCTGGTGGCCGCTGCACGCGAGCGAACGCGCCGATCGCAGCGTGGCGTCGCTCGTGCGCCTGGGCGCACCGTATGGCCTGAGCCTGGCCAGCTGGTTTTTCTTCTTCCACGCCTACTGGGGCAAGTGGTCGCCGAGCGCGCCCTACGGCCGGATGAACCAGACGCAGCTGGCCAACGCCATTTTCGGTCTGCCCGGACTGCTCTTCGATCAGGAATACGGACTGCTCGCCTACGCTCCGGCCTACGTCCTGGCGGGCTTCGGGTTGTGGACGATGATGCGCCGCCCCGGCGCGTTGCGGCGGCTGGCCGCGGAAGTGGCCCTGGTCGCGCTGGCCTTGGCCGTGACGGTCGGCGCGTTCCGCATCTGGTGGGGCGGTTCGGCGGCCCCGGGCCGGCCCCTGACGTCGGGCATGCTGCTGCTGATGATGCCGATGGCGGTGCAGATCGGATCGGCAGCCACGGCCCCGGCGCGCCGGGCGGCGCAGCATCTGCTGGTCTGGCTCGGCGCCGCGGTCTGCGCCGTGATGCTGGTGGCGCAAGAAGGGCTGCTCGTGAACAACGGGCGTGACGGCACGTCGTCGCTGCTCGAGTGGCTGTCGCCACGCTGGCCGCTCTGGGATGTGGCGCCGACCTTCATCGCCGAGGAAGTCGGGCGCGCCTCGATCGAGACGCTCATCTGGCTCGTGGCCGTCACCCTCGGCTCATGGGTGCTGGCGCGCCGTCGTCCGGCATCGCGCGGCGCCGCCTCGCTCGCCGCGCTGACCGTGACCGCGGCCG
>JBDTWC010000254.1:0-4959 GCA_040006875.1 Acidobacteriota bacterium
GCTGCTTGCGCGTGCGCCACTCGTCGGCGAGTGCCGCGGCCGCCGTCGGCCAGTCGCCGCGGTCGAGCGCGCGGCGCATCGCGGCCGCGGCCGTCACGATGCCGTCGAAGCAGCGGGTGACTTCGGCGTCGCCGTCGATGCGGCGCTTCGTGATCTCCCAGTTGTTGATGCCGGACTTGCGGGGCGCGCCGGTGTAGCAGACGACCAGTCGGGCCGACAACTCGTCGGGGTCGAGGCCGAGGGGCACGCGCCGGACGCCATGCACGCCCAGCTCGAGGGCGGCGATGCCGCCGTGCAGCGCGGGCCGGTAGTCCTGCAGGCCGGTCGGCACCTGGATGACCTGGGCCTCGACGTTCTTCGCGACCTCGAGCAGCTCGTCGCCGGTCAGGGTGCGGCCCGTGAATCGCGCCAGCGCCGCCGCCGCGGCGATGTTCAGCGCCGACGATCCGGCGATGCCCGCGCCGGCGGGCGCCTCGCAATCGGCGGTCATGGTGAGCCCGCGTGCCCCGAACGCATGGGCCAGCTTGGCGAGGAGCGGCAAGGTCGTGTCGGCTGGGAGGTCGTCGAAGGCGAGCGGCGCGGTCGTGCAGGCGAGATCGCGCGAGGCGAGCACGATCCGGCCGTCGTTGCGCGGCTCGAGACGCACGCTCGCTCGCAAGCTGATGGCGGCGTTCAGCGTCTGGGCGCCGGGATGGAACAGATAGAGCGGCCAGATGTCGATGGTGCCGCCGGCGAGATCGACGCGCGTCGGAGCCGAAGCGATAACGGTCACGGCGGAATTATAATGCTGGCACCTGCATGCCTGCGCCGCTTCGTCGCCGTATCGGTCAACTGCTCATCGGAAGTCTGCCGGCACGTGAGGTCACCGTCGAGATGCGCGCGTTGGCGCGCGAGTTCGATCTGGGCGGCATCATTCTGTTTGCGCGCAACGTCGAGCAACCGGAGCAGGTGCTGGAACTCGCGTCGCTCACGGCGCCGCTCGGCACCGAGTCGCCGGCCTGGGTGAGCGTCGATCAGGAGGGCGGGCGGGTGGCCCGGCTGACGGCGCCGTTCACGGTGTGGCCGCCGATGGCGACACTCGGCCGGGCACCGTCGCCGGAGCTGGCCACGCGGTTCGCCACGGCCCTGGCCCGCGAGCTGCGTGCCGTCGGCATCACGCTCGATTTCGCTCCAGTGCTCGACATCAACAGCAATGCCAGCAACCCGGTGATCGGCGATCGCGCGCTCTCGGCCGATGCCGCGCAGGTGTCGACCCTGGGCGCGGCAATTGTCACGGCCCTGCAGGGGGCGGGGGTGGCGGCGTGCGGTAAGCACTTTCCCGGACACGGCGACACGACGGCGGATTCGCACCATGAGCTGCCGGTCGTCGAGCACGCGCCCGACCGTCTGCGCGGGGTCGAGTTCGAGCCGTTCAGGGCCGCGATCGCCGCCGGTGTGGCCTGCCTGATGACGGCCCATGTGCTGGTGCCGGCGCTCGACGAGTCGCGGCCTGCCACGCTCTCGCCAGCCGTGTTGCGCTTGTTGCGCCATGAGTTGGGCTTCCAGGGCACGGTGCTCAGTGACGACCTGGAGATGAAGGCCATCGCGAAGCAGTGGCCGGTGCCCGAGGCGGCGATTGCCGCGATTGCGGCCGGCTGTGATGCGGTGCTCGTGTGCAGCGGCGACGCCGACGTGCAGGCGGCCACGCTCGAGGCACTCGTGAAGGCGGTCGAATCGGGCGCGCTGCAATTGGCGCGCGTCGATGACGCGCTGGCGCGGGTGGCCCGCACGAAGGCTCGATTCCTCGGTGCGGCGGCCGTGCCGATGCGCGAGCGCATCAAGGCCTGGCGCGGCGTAGTCGGCTGCGAGGAGCATCAGCTCGTGGCCGCGGAAATGGCGGTCTTCGCGTGATCGCCACCGAAACCCACACCGAGGGCGGCCGGCGCCGCCCGCGCCGGCTGCTGCCCGGCGACCGGATCGCGCTGGTTGCGCCCGCCAGTCCGGTGAAGCCCGAGGATCTCGAGAAGGGCGCGGACGAACTCCGCACCCTCGGATTCGAGCCGGTCTACGACGCGAGGGTGCTGGTGCGCCATGGCTACGTGGCTGGTTTGCCGGCCGTGCGTGCTGCCGCCTTGGCCGACGCCTGGCGCGATCCGTCGATCCGCGGCCTGGTGGCGGTGCGCGGCGGCTACGGCAGCCAGCAGGTGCTGCCGCTGCTCGATCCACGCTGGATCGTCGCCGACCCGAAGGTGTTTGTCGGCTACAGCGACCTCACCGCGCTCCTCGCGTGGCACGTCAGGCACGGCGGCGTGGCGTTCCATGGCCCGATGGTCGAAGGTCGCCTCGCCCGTGGTCAGGCCGGCTACGACCGGGCCTCACTGCTGGCCGCGCTGACCCAGCCGGTGCCGATGGGAACGCTGGCGCCAGGCGGACTCGAGGCCATCCGGCCCGGTGTCGCGTCGGGGGTGTTGATGGGCGGCACGCTGACCCAACTTGCGTCGCTACTCGGCACGCCCTACGCGTATCTACCGCAGGAGCCCACCGTGCTCTTCCTCGAGGATGTCGGCGAGCGTCCGTATCGCATCGACCGGCTGCTCACGCAGCTCCTCCAGGCAGGGATGTTCCGCCACGTCACCGGGGTATTGCTGGGCGTGTTTCCCGGGTGCGACGAAGGCGCCGGCGGCCCGACCGCGCGGGCGGTGCTGGGCGACATGTTCGGTCACTTTCCCGGACCCGTGGTCTTCGGCTTCCCCTCAGGCCACACCATTGGCGCAGCCATGACCCTGCCGTTCGGCGTCCACGTCCGCCTGGTGTCAGGCGCGGCCCCCGCGCTCTCGATTGAAGAACCGGCCGTGTGCTGATGGCCCGCCGCGTCCACCTCATCGGCATCTGCGGCACCGCCATGGCCACGCTCGCGGCCTTGCTCAAGTCGCGCGGCGACGACGTGCAGGGATCCGATGAGCACGTCTACCCGCCGATGAGCGGCTTTCTGGCTGGTGAGGGGATTCCGATCCTCGAGGGCTACTCGGCCGATCACATCACCGCCGACCTCGACCTGGTGGTGGTGGGCAACGCCATCTCGCGCGGCAACGTGGAGCTCGAGGCCGTGCTCGATCGCTCGGTCCGCTACGCCTCGCTGCCCGAGACGATTCGCGACACGTTCCTGTGGACGGCCGATGCGGTGGTCATCGCCGGCACGCACGGCAAGACCACGACCGCGTCGCTCACCGGGTGGCTGCTCACAAGCGGCGGGTGCGATCCCTCGCTGCTGGTCGGCGGCATCGCGCGGAACTTCGGCGCCGGTGGCGCCAGCTATCGCGTTGGCGCCGGTAAGACCTTCGTCATCGAAGGCGACGAGTACGACAGCGCCTACTTCGACAAGACGGCGAAGTTTCTGAAATACCTGCCCGACATCGCCGTGGTCAACAACGTCGAGTTCGATCACGCCGACATCTATCCGGATCTCGCGGCCGTACGGCTCGCGTTCGCTCGCTTCGTGCTGCTCGTGCCGGGCCGCGGCCTGGTGCTGCTCGGCGCCGACAGCCCCGACGCAGCGGCCCTCGCGCCGCACGCACGCTGCCGGGTGCAGACATTCGGCTTGTCGGCAGGCGCGACGTGGCGGGCCACAGGGCTCGTGCCCGAGGGCGACGGCACGCGCTTCACGGTTCATGGTCCCGACGGCGTGGCCGGCGAGCTCGTCGTGCCGCTGCGGGGCGCCCACAACGTTCGGAATGCTCTGGCCGCCGTGGCCGTGAGCCACGAGTGCGGCCTCACGCTCGACGCCATTCGTACCGGACTGGCGACCTTCCTGGGGGTGAAGCGCCGCCTCGAAGTGATCGGCGAGCGCCGCGGCGTCACCGTCTACGACGACTTCGCGCACCATCCCACGGCCGTGGCTGAAACGATTGCCGCCATGCGCGCGTCGCGGCCGGGCCATCGCCTGTGGACGATCTTCGAGCCGCGCTCGGCCTCCTCGTGCCGACGCGTATTCCAGGCGGACTTCGCCACGGCGTTCGCCGGCGCGGATGAGGTAGTCCTCGCGCCCGTCTATCGCAGCGCGCTTCCCGATGAACTGCGGCTCTCGGGCACCGAGCTCGTCGCTGACCTCCACGCCGCGACCGTGTCGGCAAGGCAGCTGCCCGATGTCGATGCCATCGTCAGCCATGTGGCCGCGCACGCGCGCCCTGGCGACGACGTCGTCGTCATGTCAAACGGCGGCTTCGGCGGCATTCACGGCAAGCTGCTCGAGGCGCTGGCGTGAGCGCGCTTCTGGCCCGGCCCAGGTTCCACCACTCGGGCGACTCTCTCGTGCTGATCGAGTTCGAGGCGCGCGTGGCGCCCGAGCTGAACGATCGCGTCGTGGCCCTGGCTGACGCCATCGTGCAGGCCCACGTGATCGGGGTGCGCGATGTCGTGCCGGGCTACGCGTCGGTCGGCGTTCACGTCGATCCGCTGCACTTCGATGCCGCCGCGCTGGAACAGGTGGTGGCGCACGCGTGGGATCTGGCGCGCCCGGCCGGATCGCAGGCGCATCTGGTCGAAGTGCCAGTCTGCTACGGCGGCGCTCACGGACCCGATCTCGAGGCGGTCGCCGCGTTTGCCGGCTGCAGTGCCGACGACGTCGTCCTGCGCCACAGCCAGCAGACGTATCGCGTCTATCTGCTCGGCTTCCTCCCGGGATTTGCCTATCTCGGCTCGGTCGACGTGACGATCGCCATGCCGCGCCGCGCCGCGCCCCGCGAACGCGTGCCCGGCGGCAGCGTCGGCATTGCCGGGCTGCAGACCGGTGTTTATCCCGGCGAGAGCCCGGGCGGCTGGCAGCTGGTCGGGCGTACGCCGTGGCGGATGTTTGCGGCCGAGCGCGCCGAGCCGGCCGTACTGCGGGCCGGCGACCTCGTGCGCTTCGTGCCGCTGCCACACGACCAGTGGGACGTGCGCGCGGGTGGACCGTGGAGGTGAGCCCCGCACCCGCCATCACCG
>JBDTWC010000255.1:0-4949 GCA_040006875.1 Acidobacteriota bacterium
CTTAAAATCCCGGGTTCCGCAAGGAGCGTGTGGGTTCGATTCCCACCCCCGGCACTTCTCCACTACCTGACGGCGCCGGCGTCTGTCATATGATCGCCACGGTCGGCAGTGCGAGCGGGGCGCCCCTGGCCACGGAGGAGACGACGATGCGGATCGAGGATCAGCGGCGCAGCGACAACGTCGAAGACCGGCGCGGCATGCGCCTCAGCGGCGGTGGCGGCCTGGGCATCGGCACCATCGTGGTCGTGCTGCTCATCAGCTGGGTCACCGGCACCAACCCGCTCACCCTGTTCCAGATGGCCGGCGGCCTCAGCGGCGGCACCACCCAGGCCCCGGCGGAAGAGGGGCGAATGGGCGTGCCGGCCAACGATCCTCAGGCCGACTTTGCGGCCGCGGTGCTCGGCTCCACCGAGGACGCCTGGACGCGCGTGTTCCAGGAAGCGGGCGAACGCTATACGCCGCCCCGGCTCGTGATCTTCACCGACGCGGTGCAATCGGAGTGCGGCACCAACTCGGCGGCCGTGGGTCCGTTCTACTGCCCGGGTGATCAGAAGGTCTACATCGACCTGGGCTTCTTCAAGGAACTCGACCAGAAGTTCGGCGCTCCGGGCGATTTCGCGCAGGCCTACGTCGTGGCTCACGAAGTGGGCCATCACATCCAGAAACTGATCGGCGTGTCCGACCAGGTGCAGGCGGCGCGCCAGCGAGCCAGTGAGTCTGAAGCCAACCGGCTCTCAGTGCTGCAAGAGCTTCAGGCCGACTGCTTCGCCGGCGTGTGGGGCTTCCACGCCACGCAGAAGAACCTGATGGAGCCAGGCGACGTCGAAGAAGGGCTGCGGGCTGCCGCCGCCATCGGCGACGACACGCTGCAGCGGCGCGCACAGGGTCGGGTGTCGCCCGAGTCGTTCACGCACGGCTCGTCGGAGCAGCGCGTGGAGTGGCTGCGGCGCGGCCTCACGCAGGGCACCATCGCCGCCTGCGACACGTTCGGCCAGGCCAGCCGACGCTAGCCGCTACCAGATCCTGACGCGCGCCTCGGGGGCCAGATACAGCTTGTCGCCTGGCTTCACCCCAAACGCCTCGTAGAACGCCGGGACGTTGGGAAGCGGTCCGTTGGCGCGCACCATGTCGGGCGAGTGCACGTCGCTCAGCACCTGCTGGCGGAGGGCGTCGTCGCGATACTTGGCGCGCCACGCTTGCGCCCACCCGGCGAAGAAGCGCTGGTCGCCCGTGAGCCCGTCCATCACCGGCGCGGTTGTCCCATTGAGCGCCTTCTGGTAGGCGCGGTGCGCGATGATGAGGCCGGTGAGGTCGCCGATGTTCTCGCCCAGCGTGAGCTCGCCGTTGACCCTGAGCTGCGGCAGCACCTCGAAGGCGTTGTACTGCGCCACCAGGCCCTTGGCCCGGCGCATGAACTCTTCGGCATCCTTGGCCGTCCACCAGTCGCGCAGCACGCCCTTGGCGTCGTAGCGCCGCCCCTGGTCATCGAAGCCGTGGCCCATCTCGTGGCCGATCACGGCGCCGATGGCGCCGTAGTTCAGGGCGTCGTCGGCGCCCATGTCGAAGAACGGCGCCTGCAGGATCGCGGCCGGGAACACGATCTCGTTGCGGATCGGGTTGTAGTAGGCGTTGATGGTCTGCGGCGTCATGCCCCATTCCTCGGGGTCGATCGGCTTGCCCACCTTGGCCAACTGGAAGTTGGAGTCGGCAAGCAGCGCGCGCATCACGTTGCCGACCAGGTCGTCGTTCTTGATGTCGAGGGCGGAGTAGTCGCGCCACTTCGTGGGGTAGCCGACTTTGGCCCGGAACGCCGCCAGCTTGGCGTGCGCTTCCTTCTTCGTCTCGGGGCCCATCCACTCGAGGCCGTCGATGCCTTCGCCGTAGGCGGTGCGCAGGTTGGCCACGAGCGTGTCCATGCGCGCCTTGGCCGCCGGCGTGAAGTGCGCCTCGACGTAGAGCTTGCCGAGCAGTTCGCCCGCGGCCGAGTCGAGATTGGCGATGGCGCGGCGCCAGCGCGGCTGCAGGTCCTGAATGCCCTGCAGCGTGCGTCCGCGGAAATCGAAGCGCGCGTTGACCAGCGCGGCGCTCAAGTAGGGCGCGAAGCGATCGATGGCGTGGAACTTGAGGTAGGCCTTCCAGTGGTCGACCGGCGCCGCGGCGACGGTCTTGGCGAGAGCCGCAAAGAAGCTCGGCTGCGCCACGACCACATGGGGTGCTGATGCCACCCCGAGCTCGCCGACCCAGGCGGCCCAATCGAGACCCGGGAACTGCTTGGCCAGATCGTCGATTGCGACCTTGTTGTAGGTCTTCACGGCATCGCGATTGGCCACGTTGGTCCAGTGCGCGCGAGCCAGTCCGGTTTCGATGGCCATCACGCCAGCCGCCGCCTTCGCCGCCTCGGGCACGCCGGCTGCGGCCAGCATCGTGCCGACGTAGGCCACGTACTTGGCGCGGTACTCCTTGAGCTTGGCGTCGTCCTTGACGTAGTAGTCGCGATCGGGCAGGCCGAGGCCGCCCTGCGACACGTAGAGCACCGACACCGTCGGATCCTGCGCGTCGCCTTCGACGCCGCCTTGAATGGGCGCGCCGCCGATGCCGAGCTTCAGTTGATGGGCGAAGTAAACCGCGAGGTCGGTCTTGTTGCGGACGGCGTCGATGGCGGCGAGTTCGGGCCGGAGCGGCGTGATGCCCAGCTCGTCGGCCCGCTTCTCGTCCATGAAGGCCGTGAAGAAATCGCCGATCTTCTGCTCGGGGCTGCCGGCCGAGCCGGGATTCCTGGCCGCGCTCTCGACCAGCACCTTCAGCTGGTCCTGCGTGCGGTCATAGGCTTCGTAGAAGCTGCCGTAGGAGGGCTTGTCGGCGGGAATCGGCGTCGTGGCCAGCCAGTGCCCGTTCACGTGCGCGAACAGGTCGTCCTGCGCTCGGACCTGGTCGTCGAAGCCCGTGGGATCGAGGCCCGAGGTCAGCGGCGGCGCCGCCACTGGTCCAGCCGGAGCGGCAGGCTGTGAACAGGCCGATCCGAGCAGTGCCACGGCAAGAATCAGCAAGACGATCGGCATGTGAGTGGACTCCCTGGTGAGCAAGGCGTCCATCATAGCGGGGCTGTTCCCGGCCACGCGCGGAGGACGCGGCTCAGGCGTGGAATACCTGCCGTGAACGGCGGGAGGACTGATCAGGACCGGCTTCGATCCACAATCGAGAAGGTGGCGCCCGATGACTCGGTGCGGCGCCCTCCTGAAGGGGACCCGTGATGCGCCTGCCTGCTTCTCTCGCTCTGTTGACGTGCGCCGCGTTCGTGACCGTGACGATGGCGGCCTGCTCGGCGCCTGGTACTCCGGCCGCGCCCGCGCCGGCCAGCGCGCCGACCGCGTCGGCGACGACGGCGCCGCTGGCGGAAGGGGGGAGCGCGGCCGCCACACCCACGGCGGTCGAACCCGTGCCGGCCACACCGTCGATTGCCGCACCGGTGCCGCGTCCCGCTGCAGCGCGGCCGGCGACCCCGGCCTCCTCGACTCCGGCCGCCTCGACGCCGGCTCACGCGCCGGCCGAAGTGTCGGCTGCGCCTGCGATGAACGTCCCGCCCCAGCCGGTCTATCAGGAGATGACGGTCCCTGCGGGAACGGCACTCTCGATCGAGCTCAAGACCGGGCACGCCTCGAATACGAGTCATGTCGAAGACCTCGTGCGCGGCGTGTTGCGCCGGGCCGTGATGGTCGACGGTGTCGAGGTCGTGCCCGCCGGCACCGCCGTGACCGGGCACGTCACTGCGGCCGATCAATCCGGCAAGGTGAAGGGCCGCGCGCGCCTGGCGCTGCGCTTCTCGTCGCTCGTGATCGCCGAGTCGCCCACCGCGATCGCTACCGCGACGATCGCGCGTGAAGCTGCCGGCACCAAGAAGAACGACGCCGGCAAAATCGGGATCGGCGCGGGCGCCGGCGCCCTGATTGGCGCCATCGCCGGCGGCAAGAAGGGCGCGGTCGTGGGCGGCACGGTCGGTGCCGGAGCAGGCACTGGTGTGGTGCTGGCCACGCGCGGCGACGAAGTGGGGCTCGCGGCCGGCACCGCGGTATCGACCACGCTGAGTCAACCGCTCGTGGTCCGCGTGCGCGTGCCGTAGGCGCGTGGGCCATGGCGGAGGGCATCGCGCGTCTCGTCGTCGGGGCCAATCCGGCACGCACCGCCGTGCGCGCCGTGGTGCTGATCGGCGCCGGAGTGCTGCTCGTGAACTACGGCATCCTGTCGGTGCGCGGCTCCGGGCCGAGCATGCTGCCGAACATCCAGGACGGGCAGCTCATGATCGTCAGCCGCCTGTCGTTCCGGTGGCGCCCGCCGCGCCGCGGCGAGCTCGTGGCCGTGCATCTCGACGACGACCGCGCCGTGCTCATCAAGCGCATCGTGGCCGGACCGCGCGATCGGCTGACGATTGCGCGTGGCGTGGTCGAGGTCAACGGCGTAGCGCTGGCGGAGCCCTACGTGATTTTCCGATCGCCGTGGCAGGTGGCGGAGTTCCAACTCGGGCCGGCGGAGTACTTCGTGATTGGCGACAACCGCGGCATGCCGATGGAAATGCACACCATGGGGCGCGTTGCTGCCGAGCGCCTGATCGGCCCGGTGATATGGTGACATACGCACCCGTGCGTCGCCGCTCCAACCTCCAACCCCTCTGAGATCTCATGGCCCACACCCTCGATTTGCAGTTCCTCGGCCGCCCCCGCGTAATCGCCACGGCCGCGATTCCCTGTGACGACGGCGTGATCCTTGTCGACCCTGGTCCGACCTCGTGCCGCAGCGCGCTCGAAGCGGGCTTGTCCGAGCACGGCTTCGACCTCGGCGACGTGCGCGCCGTGCTGCTCACGCACATCCACTTCGATCACGCGGGCGCGTCGGGCACGCTGGCGCACGCGTATCCCGGTTTGCCCATCTACGTGCACGAGGTCGGCGCCAAACAC
>JBDTWC010000256.1:0-4943 GCA_040006875.1 Acidobacteriota bacterium
GAGCACGCCGGTGAGCAGATGGCGCGGGGCCGAGCCGATCGCCAGCCGGATGCCGAACTCGCGCGTGCGCGCGCTCACCGAAAACGCCAGCACGCCGGCCACGCCGACCACCGCGATGAGCAGGGCCACGCCGGCGAAGCCGCCGAAGACGAAGGTGTTGAGACGGGTGGGCGCCAGCACTTCGGCGCGGATGTCGTCGATCGTGGCGGCGTGCTCCACCGGCTGTTCCGGCGAAAGGTCGCGCACGATCTTGGTGATCGCCGGCACGAGCGCGTAGGGGTCCGTCTTCGAGTGGACGAAGAGCCGTCCGCCGTGAAACTCCTGCTCGAAGGGGTGATACACGGTCATCGTCGGCCCGGGGACGATGTTCACGTCGTCGAGGTCGGCGGCTACGCCCACGATGCGGCGGCCGTTCTTGCTCACGCCGATGAAATCGGTGACCGGGTCGGTCCACATCAGCGTGCGGTTCACCGCGTCCTGGCCGGGGAACATGCGGCGTGCCAGGCTCTCGCTGACGATCACGACCTTCTCGGCGTCGCGCCGGTCGTCGGCGTTGAAGTCACGGCCGGCCACGATGGGCACGCCCAGCGAGTCGAAGAACCCCGCTGACACCGTGCGGAACTGCGCGCGTGGATCTTCCTCCCCGTTGGCCTTCTGATAGCCCTCGATCGTGAACTGCGCGGCGAAGAATCCCGGATCGCGCCACGGAACCACCGCGTTGAGCGCCTCGGGCTTGCGCGTCAACGACACGACCGGCACGTTCACCGCCAGTACGTTGCCGCCCCTGATGCCGGTCTGCGTGCGCTGGAGCGAGATGAGCGTGGTGAGCAGCATGCCGGCGCCGGCGAGCAGCACGAACGACGCCGCGATCTGCGCCACGGCAAAGAGCCGCAGGCGCCGGTTGGTGCCTGGCGTGATGCGGATGTTGCCGCCCGAGATGCCGGGACCGGCCACGGCCTCGGCCGAGGGCAGGCGGGGCACGAACGCGAGCAGCACGGCCGCGGCCACCGCCAGCAGGGCGCCAACCCAGAGCAGGGTGCCGTCGACCGTGACATCGAGCGCGCGCACCGAGAAGCGCGACGCGTAGCGCGCCAGCACCGACACCATCGGCCGGGCCACGGCCACCGCCAGCACGGCGCCGGCCACGCACAGCACCAGGCTTTCGGCGAGCAAGGTGCGGCGCAGGGCCCAGGTGGGGGCGCCGAGGGCGGCGCGCACGGCCAGCTCGCCTTCACGTCGCACCGAGCGCGCCAGGATCAGATTGGCCACGTTCGAGCAGGCCACGATGAAGACCAGCGCTGAGGCCGCCAGCAGCACCAGCAGGATGGTGCGCGCCGGCGACACAATCTGCTCGCGCAGGTTCACGGCGTCGATGCGGAAGTCGGCGTTGGCCGGATAGTCGGCCTTGTGCTCGGCCACGATGGCGCCGTGCGCGGTGGTCAGTTCCGCCTTCGCCTGCTCCAGCGTCGTGCCGGGGGCGAGCCGGCCGAAGAGCTCGGTCATGCGATGCACGCGGCCCTCGACCATGGTGGCGTCGAGATGGTGCGGGCTGGTCACGACGTTGGCGATGATCTCGGTTTCGGTGGGATACGGGACCGCGGGCTCGAGTACACCGACGATGGTGGCGACCCGGTCGCTGAGGCGAATGGTCTTGCCGATCACGTTGGGATCGCTTTGGAAGGCCGTGGTCCAGAAGCGGTGGGTGAGCACGGCCGCACCGGCGGCCGACGGGCCGTCGTCGCTCGGGCCGAGCAAGCGGCCAACCACCGGGCGCAGTCCCATCACCTCGAAATATGAGCCGCCGACCACGCCCGCGCGGACCACGCGCGGTTCGCCCAAGCCGACCATCGTGAACTCGATGGTGGAGAAGTCGCCGAACGCGCTCAGGGTGGTCACGCGCGAGCGCAGGTCGCGCAGCTCGGGCACGGAGAAGTTGGCGTTCTCGACCCCGATGCCACGCGCGCTCTGATGGATATAGATGAGCGTGTCCTGGTCGCGGTTCACGAGCGGCCGGAGCAGCACCCCGCGCACCACGCTGAAGATGGCGGCGTTGGCGCCGATGCCCAGAGCCAGCGTGAGGATGACGGTGATGGCCAGGCCCTTGGTACGCAGGAGCGAGCGCAGGGCATACCGCAGGTCGGTGAGAAAGGTCATGACTCCGAGAGAATACCCGAGGCGTGTCCGCTGGGACGGCGATTGGGGCGGAGGAACGCGGTTCGCCTTGCGTCGTGTGCGAGCCACCTGCTAGAGTCCGCAGCCTCGCCATGTCGTGCCCCTCAGCCCTCCGCGCGGCCCTTGCCGCCGCCGTTCTGCTGCTGAAAGCGGCGACTGTGCAAGCGGCCGGCGCCACGCTGGGGGCGGCCGAGGCACACATCGTGTTCACCGCGCCGGCGACCTGCGAGGTCACGCTCGCCCTGGCGGTCATCGGCGTAGCCGAGGTCGAGCATCGCCTCGAGTCGCTTGACGGCAGCCACACGGAGCTGCTCGAGGTCTCCGGCGGGGAGCAGATCGGCGGCGTCACGGTCATCGGCCGCACGCTGGCACTGACGGTGCGGCTGCCGGCGGTCAATCCGCCTGCGGCGCCGCTCGACGGCGCGCGCCGCCATACCGTGCGTTACCGGGTGCAGCAGACGCCGGACCGCGCCTATCGCTGCCCGATCTGGCTGCCAACTGCGCCGGCCGATGGCGTGTCGCGTCGCGTGGTGCAGATGAGCGTCTCCGTGCCGCCAGGACAGACGGCGGGCGGCACCATGCCGGTATTCACGTGGACGGGAAGCGAGGGCTCGGCGGCGCTGCCGCATCTGCCGGCGTTCGTGGTCGTGCCGTTCGCGGCCGAGGGCTCCGCACCGCCGTGGGACGTGTCGCGCGTGATGGACGCCGCGGCGCTAGGCACGTTGGCCGCTGCGTCGGCGATGTGGGCGCGACGGCAGCGGAGGGCACGGGCGTGACGCAGGGCTTCGGCTGGGGGCTCTACGGGTTCTTCGTCGCCGCCGTCGTGTGGCTGGTCGTGTATTTCCTGTGGGCATGGTCGGCCGCGAAGCGCGATCGCGACGGGGGCCGCTGATGCGCATTCAGAACGGAGTCCGCTGATGGTGGCCGACTCGTCACTGCTCTATGTCGTCTGCGGCATCTACCTGCTGTTCGTGATTGGCGTCTCGATCTGGGGCTACGGCAAGAGCAAGACCGAAGAAGACTTCCTGGCCGCGGGCCGCACCATCGGCCCGTGGGTCGGCGGGGCCGTGCTGGCGGCCACGCAGATCAGCGCCGGCACGTTCGTGGGCACGCTCGGCCGCTACTACTTCACCGGCGTAAGCTGGGGCTGGGGTTGGTTCGGTGTGTGGGCAGGCTGGATGGTGTCGGCGGTGTTCGTGGCGCCGAAGCTGCGCAAGTTCGGGGCCCTCACCGTGGCCGACTACGTGGGCACGCGCTTTGCCAGCGAAGGCGCGCGCACGTTGGCTGCGGTGCTCATCATCGTGTGCTACAGCATCCTGCTCACCGCCCAGTTCCAGGCTATTGGCGAGATCGGGTCGGCGGTGTTCGGCGTGTCGCCCGGCGTAGCAATGGGGCTGCTCCTCGCCAGCACCGGCTTCTACACCGCACTCGGCGGCGTGCGCTCGAGCTCCTACATCGAGTTCGTGCAGACGCTGATCATGATCATGGCGCTGATGTTCGCGGTGCCGGTGGTGCTCTCGCACACGGGCGGTGTGACGGCGCTCGGCGAATACGTCGGCTCGATCGAGCCGCGGGTGACCGGCTGGTGGTTCACATGGAAGGAGATTCTCGCCACCGGGCTGGCATTCGGGCTGGGCATCGCCGCGGCTCCTTACGAGATGACGCGCTACTACTCGATGCGCGACGTGGCCACGGTGCGCTACGCCATCGGCGTGTCGATGCTGCTCCAGGTGATGATCGCTGGAAGCGTGCTGATGCTCGGCATCGGCATCCGTGGCGTCTATCCCTATCTGCCGTCGCCCGATCAGGCATCGAGCATCATGGCCTCGACGATCATGTCGCCGCTGCTCGGCTCCCTGTTCGTGGTGGCGATGCTCTCGGCCATCATGTCGACGGTCAACTCGATTCTGCTCGTTACCGGCGGCGCCTTCGCGCACGACCTCTACAAGCGCCTGATCAATCCCCAGGCCACGCAGGCGCGACTGCTGTGGGTCACGCGTATCTCGATCGTCGGGCTCGGTGTGCTGCCGTTCTACTTCGCCACCCTGAAGCTGGGCGACGTGCAGGCGATCGTGGTCGAACAGTCCAAGTTCATCGCCAGCTTCTTCTTCGTGCCGGTCGTGTTCGGGTTGAACTGGAAGCGCGGCACCCGCCAGGGCGCGATCTGGAGCATGGTCGCGGGCTTTGCCGGGTGCCTTATCTGGACATTCACCGGGCAGCACACCGTGGCCAGACACGGCGTTGACGCAGTGGAGGTGGGCGTGGTGCTGAGCGCACTCGCCTTCGTGATCGCAAGCCGCCTGACTCCGCCGAGCCCCGCCAAAAACCTGGCCATCTTCTTCGACGAGTAGGACTGTAGAGGACTAGTAGGGTAGTAGGGGTCTGACCCCGCCGGCTCGAAAATTGCGCAAGACTGGTGCCGCAGGGGTCAGACCCCTAGTCCCCTAGTGTGGAGGTGGCTGCCAATGGAGACCGATGTGTTCAAAGACGAAGCTCTGGAAGCGGCCGCGCGCGACGCCGTGCGCCTCGACGAGTCGACAGCTCTGCTCGACACGTTCATCTCGCTGATTCGCGAGTCTGGCACCCCGGCCGAGGGCACCGCGAGCGACTACCTCGTCGGCCGGCTGAAGGCCCTGGGCGTGCCGGTGACGCTTCACATGCCCGAGCTCTACATCAGCAACCCTGTGAAGGCGGAGTTGTCGATTGCCGCCGCCGGCGTCCGGCGGTTGTTGCATGCGCGGCCGCCGGCCATGGGGCGATCAACGGGCGAC
>JBDTWC010000257.1:0-4941 GCA_040006875.1 Acidobacteriota bacterium
ACGGCGCGCTCATGGCGATGCGCGCGGCTTCGGGATCCCACCACCAGTTGAACTCGCGGCGGCCGTTGATGCGATGATTGCCGCCCTGGTCGACGTTGAAGCCGGCGCCCATCAGAATCATCTCCTTGGCCAGCGACGCGATCTCGGGATCGAGGCCGAGCGCCAGGGCCACGGTGGTGAACGGTCCGCCCACATAGAGCGTGACCTGACCCGGATACTTGCGGATCTGCTGGATCATGAACAGCGCACCGTGCATGTCGATGGGCTTGAGCGTGGTGGCGCCGGTCGGTGGCACCGGCACTTCGTCGGGCCCGTGGTAGCGGCGCTCGTTCCACGCGCCCTTGTAGGAGAACTCGCCGTACTGCGCTTCCCACGCCGTGGTCAGGTCGCGAGAGTTGATGAGCGGGAATGCCGCGCCCATCGCCACCGGGATGTCGCCGTGCCCGGTCAGCTCCAGCATGCGCAGCATGTGGGCCGTGCCGGCCTTCACCCACGCGTCGCCGGCAGTGACAGTGATGCCGAGTACCTCGACCTCCGGCGATTGCAGCATGGCCAGGGTCGAGACCATGTCGGTGCCGAGCGCGGCGCCGTCCTGATCGATGAACACCTTTCTCTTCGCAGCGGTCTGACCGAGCGCAGTGGCCGCCCCTCCGGCGACCAGGACGGCAACCAGCGTCGCCACCAACATCGAGCGTGACAGTGCGTGCATGACGACTCTCCTCACAATGCGACTCATCGTCGTCGCGTCAGCCGGTCGACGTAGAGATTCCAGAACGCTGTGCGGTCGATGTCCATGAGCACCTTCACCTTCTGCGTGCCGGCCGGAAAGTCGGCCGGCGTGTCGAGCGAGCGGCGCCGCGAGGCGTGGTAGCCGATCGACCGGCCGTAGTTGGGCCCGTAGGTGACCTCGATGTCGACGAAGCGTTCCTCGAGTTTGGTGGCGATGCCGGGCTGCAGGAAGATGGCCGCCGTCAGCGCGTCCCACACGAAGGAGCGGGTGGCGGGGTCGCGCTCGAAGCGCGGGCCGTGGATCTGCTTGAACAGCTTGCTGATTGGCGTCTCGGGCGCGGCCGCGATGCGGTCGTACTCGGCCTTGGTGTAGAAGACGCGCTCGGCAATGTCGATCGGCACGATCACCTGCTCGCGAAACGGCGCCCGCAGCGTGATGCGCACCGCTTCGGGATCGAACCACCAGTTGAATTCGGCACTGGGCGTGGTGTTGCCGGGCACGTCGATGGCGCCGCCCATGTAGTAGACCCGCTTGACCAGCGGGACGATCTCCGGGTTCTTGCGGATCGCGAGCGCGATGTTGGTGGCTGGCCCGAGCACGAACAGCGTGACCTCGTTCGGATGGGCCTTGACGGCCCGCACGATGAAGTCGACCGCATGCTCGGGCGACGGTTTGGTCGTCGGGTAGCCGATCGCCGGTTCGCGATCGAGCGCCAGATACGACTCGGGTCGCGGCCGGCCGTAGGCGCCGAGATACTCGGAGTGGCCCCACAGACGTTCCTCGGCCTCGAGCCACGCCTGGCGGCTGCCCATGAGCGGCTCGCGCACGCCCATGAACACCGGGATGTCGGTGCGGCCCACCAGCTCCAGCTGCCGCAGCGCCGCCGCCGTGCCGTTCTCCATCCACGAGTTGCCGGGCACGATGGTGACGCCGAGCACTTCGACGTTAGGCGTGTTCAAGAGCATGAAGAGCGCCACGGCGTCGTCGTTCATCACGCCCATGTCGGCGTCGACGATGACCCGCTCCTGCGCCGCCGCCGGTGTCGTGGTGGCCAGCAGCGCGCACACGGCCAACGCCAGGGACCAGCAACGGCAATGAGTAGTAGTCACGGGCTTACCTCCAGGGCCATCTCGCGGATGCGATTGAGATAGCCCACATAGATCGGAATCGGGATGTCCGGGGAATCGCCGTCGTCGAGGAAGTCGTCGAGGCGCACGCCGGCCGTGGCGCGAATCACCTCGGTGAAGCGCGGCAGCGCCAGGTACTTGACCTTCCAGATCTCGAGCATCAACGCCTGGAACTCGGGGGAGAGAAACCCGAACCGCCCGCCCGCGTAGCCAGGCAGGTAGATGGCGTCGAACCCGCGCGCCACGAGTGCGGCCCGCAGCGGCGCCGGAACGGTGGCCGCGGCCATGCCACCGGAGAACGCCACGAGCAAATGGAGCAGGTCGGCGATATCGCCCCACAGCACCTTCTCGTCGACCCCGGCAAAGCGCGGTGCCGCGCCGGGGGCGCGGTCAGCGCGCTGTTGCGCCGTTCGGGCGCGCTCGGTAGCGGTGGCCGCCTGGGCGAGCGCCAGGTCGAACGCCTGCAGATGCTCGCGGGTCAGGTGCCACTTCAGGAACTCCACCGCGTAGCCGTTGGCAAAGTAGAACGGCTGGTCGCCGGCCAATGCGGCCACGAATGGGCGGTGGTCGATGGCCGCGAGTTCCGTCAGCAGCGCGCGCACCTCGCCCACGGTGACATCAGGGCGATACTTCACCGCCTGCCAGAAGTGTTCGGTCGAGTCGTAGCCGACCCCGAACAGATCGATGCCCTCGTCGATGATGAACCAGTTCGAGAGCACGCGCCCGGAGATCGACGGCGAGGCGCTCCAGCAGTTGAGACTGTGCGACCAGCGCTCGCGCACGCGCAGGAACGCCTCGCGGTAGACCGCTGCCGTGAGCTCCCAATGCGTGCCCTTGTAGATCAGAGGCGCGTGGCGCGTGGCCAGCGCGGCCACCGCACGGTCGATCTCCGCTCGGGTGTGCGTGAGCACCACCTCGAGCGGCAGCTCGGTGTCCATCGACACCACGCGACTCTCCACGCCGCGCTGGAGCAGGCCCACCGCAAAGGTCTGTCGCGCCGCCGGGGTGGCGAACTGCCAGCGCCCGGCCTCATGGTCGATGTAGGCGAAGAGATCCTCAAGCGTGTCGAAGCGCAGAATCGCGTGCAGCGCGAGCCGCACGAGACGGCCGCGCGCCTCGACCCGCGTGGCGGGGTCGACCAGGCGGTCGATCGTCAAGCGCAGCGGTGTGGGCGGCGCCGACGGCCCGACCTCGCGTGCAGCCTCGCGCGCCGCGACCGCACACGTCAACGACGTCATCGCGGTGCCGGTGAGGAATCGCCGCCGAGTCCACGGGATGAGATGCGAGGCCGCCATCTGAGCTCGCCTACCTCTGACCCGCGTGCGTGCCCGGGCCGGCCTTGGCACGACCCCGGTGCGCCGCGCCGCACGAGGCGCGCACCATCAACTTGGTTTCGAGAATCAGGTGGCGGATGGCGCGCTCGGGGCGGGCGATCCGGTCCAGCAGCAGATCCGCCGACGACGATCCGATCTCCTGCGAAGGCTGACTGACCGCCGTCAGCGGCGGGTTCAGCGACGTGGCCCACGGCATGTCGTCGAAGCCCACGATGGCGACTTCGTCGGGAATGCGGATGCGCGCTTCGTGCAGCGCACGGAAGGCGCCGAGCGTCATCAAGTTGTTGGCCACAAACACCGCGCTCGGCCGGCGCGGCAACGCCATCAGCGCCTTCATGCCGTCGTAGCCGCCCCCTTCGCGGAAGTCGGCGCGGTGGATGTACTCCGGACGCAGCGGCAGGCCCGCGGCCCGCAGGGCCTCTTCGTAGCCGCGATCACGCTCCTTGGCAGTGCTGTGGCGCGATGGGCCGCTCAGCAAGGCCACGTCCTTGTGCCCGAGCGCGAGCAGATGCGCCACGCCGATGTGCGTGCCTTCCACGTTGTCGACGGTGACCAGATCGGGCCGCAGGTTACCCGGCGATCGGTCGACGGCCACGGTGTGCAGCGGCGGCGCCAGCACCTCGGTGTAGGCGTCGCGCGCGGCGTTGATGGGCACGAAGATGATCCCGGCCACGCCCTCGGCGCGCAGCGTCTCCAGCACGTTCCGCTCGCGAGCCGCGTCTTCGTCGGAGTTGGCGAGCAGCAGGGTGTAGCCGGCGGCCTGAAGCACCGAGTCGATGCCGCGCACCACGGCGGTGAAGAACGGGTTCTCGAGGTCGGGGATGACGACGCCGATGGCCTGGCTCTTGATGCCGCGCAAGGTCCGGGCAGCGCGGCTAGGCCGGTAGTTGAGCGCGCGAGCTGCTTCCTCCACCCGCAGGCGCAGCTGGTCGCTGACCGAGCGCGGGTCGGCGCCGACCCGCGACACCGTCGCGATCGAGACACCGGCGCGGTCGGCCACCCGCTGGATCGTGGCGGCCGAGGCGGCCGGCGCGCGCACCCGTGCGCGGCTCTTGGTCACAGGGCCAGCCCTCCGATCCGTCTCATCTCCACCTCTCTACCCAGACAGGGCTTGACAGGCCCCTACGCCCGTGCTCTATTTTGCCGAACGTTTTCACGAATGGCGCGAATCTTACGAACAGATTGGCGGAATTGACAGCAAATTCGGCATCCGTCCCTGAAAACGTTATCAAGGATATCCGGAAGAGCGCCCTCAAAAGCGACTACGTCATGGTTTGAAGGGCCGCCGCTGGCGGTCATAGCAGGCAGGTGGGGAAATGACACGACCGTTGCGCCTCTCGACGTTGATCCTTTCCATGACGCTGCTGTCCGCGGCGCCAACCTTCGCCCAGTCGGTGGGCGCCATCACCGGGACCGTGCTCGACACGTCGAAGTCGAGCCTGCCGGGAGCCGTGGTGACGGCGCGGAACGAGGGCACGGGTGTGACCCGTGAGGTGGTGACCGACGTCGCCGGGCGCTACTCGATGCCGCTGCTGCCGGTGGGCAGCTACACCGTCACCGCCACCATGACCGGCTTCCAGAGCCAGGAGCGCAGCAAGGTCTCGCTCGAGGTCCAGGCAACACTGACGCTGAACTTCACCCTCGACATCGCCGGTCTGACCTCGGAGGTCACGGTGATGAGCGAGGCGGCGGTGGTACAACTGCAGCGCAGCGACGCGTCGCTCGGCCAGTTGATCAACGCGCAGCAGGT
>JBDTWC010000258.1:0-4923 GCA_040006875.1 Acidobacteriota bacterium
GCAACGTCGGGCCGGCCATTCGCGCCGCGCGCAGCTCGGGCATCGGCATGTCGGCGGCGCTGGTCGATCTGAAGGGCACGGCGCAGGGCGCGCTCGCCGTCAGCGGCACGCTTGGACGTACCGTGGTGACCGGACGCGTCGCGTCGCACGACCTGGTGCTGCCGTCGGGAGCGAGCGCCACGGCCAGCGCCGACCTCGTCTACGACGAGGACACGCTCGGCGCCTCGACCTTCGCGCTCGACACTCCGGGCGCGCGCGTCACCGGACACGTCACGATGGGAATGGCGTCGAGCACGCTGGCGGGCGCGTTCGAAGGCGCGGTCGACTCGCTGCCCGACTTCCTGGCGCCGTGGACTGACGCGGCTGCTGTGACCGGCACGGCCCGGATCACTGGCACGATCGGCGGCACCACCACCGTGCCCGATGTGCCCTTGCACGTCACCTCCACGCCCATCGACATCGACGGGCAGCGGCTGGGCGAGTTCACGGGTGAAGCGCGGCTGGTCGGCACCGAGCTGAGAATCGCGGCGGCGACGCTCGACCAAGGCCCCGGGCAACTGCGCGCGTCAGGACGCGTGGACTACGAGTCGCTCGCCTACGACGCCACCCTCGAGGGCCACGGCCTGACCTGGACGCGTCCGGTGCCGGGCGTCGAGATCGAGCAAGTGGCCGTCGACGTGTCCTACACCGGCGCCGGCACGCTCGCGTCCCCAGGCGGCTCAGGCAGCTTGAAGATCGTGCCCTCCGGCGGCCGCGTCGGCGACCTCATGGGCACCGCCGACGTGCGCTGGCAGTTCGCCAACGGAACGGCGGCGATCACGGCCTTCCTGCCCAAGCTCCGCGCCTTGGTGCAAGCCGACGTGGAATCGCGCGCACCCTACGCCTTCAAGGGCACTGGCGTCGTGAGCCGTCTGGATGTGCAGCCGCTGGCGCTCGCGGCCGGGGCGCTCACCGACCAGGTCTCCGGCACGGTGGGCTTCAGCGCCTCCTACCAAGGCACCTGGTCGAATGTGGCGGCGGCCACCGCCTTCGTGAATCTGCAGGACCTCGACGTGGTCGTCGGCGGATTGCCGGTGCGCCTCGAGCGGCCGGCGCGCGTCACCGTGCGCGCCGACGACTTCAGCGTCGACGACCTCGCGCTTCAGGCCGGCACCAGCACGCTGACGCTCGCCGGCCGCTTCCGCGATCCGCTCGACCAGCCGTTGCGCGCATCGCTCAGGGGCGAGGTCAGCGACGTGGTGACGCTGGCCCACGCGTTTGGCGCGGTGCCCGCCGCCGTGTCGGCCACGGGCACCGTCGAGGGCTCGTGGGAGAGCCGCGGCGGCCTGACCAGCGCCACATCCACCCTGTCGGTCAGTAGCGGCACGCTCGCGTGGGCCGGGGTGCCGTCGATCGACGGGCTCGAGGCGCACGCTACCTTCGACGGCGTCACCATCGCCGTGGACACGCTCACCGCGGCCTGGCAGGGCGGTCAGATCGCGGGCCGCGCCACGGTGCCTCTGGGCTTGCTCGAGCCCGGTACCAGCGGCGCGGTGGCGCGCCCCGGCCGCGTGGACCTGACGGTGAAGGGCCTCACCGAGAAGGCGCTCGCGCCGTGGCTGCCGGCGGCCACGCTGGCGTCGCTCACCGGCCGAGTATCGGCCACGCTCGGCCTCGACCTCGCCACCGCCGACCTCGACGGGGTGCGCGGCACTCTCGTGTTCGACGAGGCGGCGGTCACCGCCGCCGGCGTGCCGATCGCGCAGGCCCGACCGGCCCGGTTGTCGATGGCCCAGCGGGTAGTCAGCTTCGATGACGTGGAGATCGGCTCCGGCCTGCCGCTCGTCGTCGGCGGGAAGATGACCTTCGGCGCCACGACCGCCCTCGATCTGAAGCTCACGGGCACGCCCGGCCTGCGTCCCTTCTCGGTGCTCTCGCCCCAGCTGGCGGTCGACGGCACGGCCACCGTCGATCTGGCGGTGACCGGCACGCCTGCCGCGCCGCGCTTCGCCGGCCGCATCGATCTCGCCGACGCCGAGCTCGTCATGCGCGACCCGCGCGTCATCGCCTCGGACATCACCGGGCCGATTCTCTTCGCCGACGATCGCATCACCATTCCCGGCCTGACCGGCTTCGTCAACGGCGGCGATCTCGAGGCCAATGGCGCCTTGCGCATCACCGGCGCCGACGTCCTCACGGGCGATGTCACCTTCCAGCTGCGCGGCGTCGCCATCGAGTACCCGCGCAACGTCGACAGCGAGATCGATGCGCTCCTCTCCTTCACGCCGGGCCCGGCGGCGCCGCTCCTGCGTGGCGATGTGCGGGTACTGCGCAGTTCCTATCGCGCCACCATCAGCGTGCCGGCGCTCGTGGCCTTCAACCGCAACGCGGTCGTGGTCTCGGCCGAGCCGACCTATCTCGACGGCGTGCGCCTCGACGTGTCGCTTTCGACCGAAGACGACATGATCGTCGACAACAACTATGGCCGCTTCGAGGCCGGCGCCAACGTGCGCCTGCAGGGCACCGTGGCCCGGCCCGGCGTGACCGGCCGGGCCGAGTTACGCGAAGGCGGCGACATCTTCCTGCTCGGCGGCGTCTACCGCGTCAACGCCAGCAGCATCGCGTTCACCAACCCCAGCGCCATCGAGCCCGACATGAACATCTCGATGCTCACCAAGCAGGGTGGCGGCGAGGTGACCGTCACGCTCACCGGCACGCTCGATCGCCTGGACACGAGCGTGACCTCATCGAATCCCGACGCCAACGTCAACCTGCTCCAGGTACTGCTCGGCGGCAACACCTCGCTCACCGGCACCGACGCCCTGGCCCTGCTCGCGGGCGACCTGCTCGGCGTGACTGGCCGGGCCCTCGGGCTCGACGCCTTGCGCGTCGAACGCGGCTACGGCGACGATCTGGTGCGTCAGGATCCCAGTCTGGCCGTCGGCGAAGTCGAGGACACGACCACGCGCCTCACCCTGTCGAAGCAGGTTCGCTCCGACGTCGAGGTGATCCTGTCGCGCGACCTTGGCAACAGCAGCGGCCTCACCGCGGTCGTGAGCTATCGACCGTGGCGCAACGTGGAACTGCGCGCCACCTCGCGCGACAACACCGACCGCAGCTACGCCATCCGCCACGAGCTGACCTTTGGCGGCGCCGCCGCCGCCACCAGCACGGCTGCCCCCCGCGTCATTCCCGACGTGGCCGAGGTGCGCATCGACGGCGCGCCGGCCGACGACGAGCGCGCCCTCCGCGCCCGGCTCAAGATCACGGCCGGCAAGCGCTTCGACTTCACCCGCTGGCGCGACGACGTCGAGCGGATGCAGACCTGGTATCGCGACCGCGGCTTCCTCGAGGCGCGGGTACGCGCCTCGCGTGCGCCCAATACCAGCGACGGCCGCCTGGTGCTCAACTACCGGGTGGCCCGGGGCCCGCGCACGGAGCTGCGCATCACCGGCACCGAGGTGACGGCGCGTCTGCGCCGCGAGCTCGAGCAGGCCTGGTCCGACGGCGTGTTCGATGCCTTCAGGCTCGACGAGATGCGCGGTCGCATCGCCTACGATCTGGTGCGCCGCAGCGTGATTGGCGCCAAGGTCGAGGGCGAAGTGGCCGAGGCCGACGGCGCCAAGGTGATCACCATCGCCGTGCACGGCGGCCAGCAGGTGTCGTCGCGCGCGATCGAGTTCGAGGGAGCCACGGCGCTGACGCACGCCGAGCTGATGCTCGCGCTCAAGAATGCCGGCCTCGACGAGTACGTGTGGCTCGACCCGCTCTCCACTGTCTACGCGTTGAAGGCGCGCTATCTCGAGGCGGGCTACCGCGAGCCGGCGATCGCGCCCGAGCTGCCGCGCATCGAGGGCGAACGGGCGGTGCTGCACTTTGCCGTGCAGGACGGACCGATCACGACCATGGCACGAGTGACCGTGACGGGCGTCAGCGACGACCTGTCGGGCAGCGTCAGCGCCATCGTGCAGCCGCTCGAGGGCCAGGCCTACCGTGATGCCGCCATCGACGACGCACGTCGCCGCATCGAGACGATCTATCGCACCAAGGGTTTCAACAGCGTCGTGGTGTCGCCGAGCGTGGCCTTTGCCGACGGACACACCGCCGATCTCACCATGGACGTGGCACCCGGCCGCGAGCAGCGCCTCCAGGATGTGGTCGTCGACAGCCCCGGACGCACGCGTCCCTCGGCGATCGTGAACGCCTTGCGGCTCGAGCCGGGCGACCCGGTGGATCTGACGCGCTGGGCCCAGGCGCGCAAGCGCGTCTTCGACACCAACATCTTCCGGCAGGTGGACGTGCGGCCTGAGGTGCTGCCCGAGGCGCGTGCCGACGGCGCCGAGGCGGTGCGCGCCCACGTGTCGGTCACCGAGTGGCCGACGTGGCGCCTCCGCTACGGCCTGCAGTTCAACGACACCAATCAGGCGGTCACCGGCGGCGACACGTCGGAGGGGCGATCCCGCGGCTTGGGCGTGGTCGGCGACTTGCAGAACCGCAACGTGTTCGGCCGGGCGTTCACCTTTGGCCTCTACGCCCGAGCGGAGCGCCGCGTGCAGTCGGGGAGCACGTATCTCACCTTTCCGACCCTGTTTGGCCGGGCCGTGCAGACCAACGTGTTTGTGTCGACGGCGCGCGCCGACCGCTTTCTCGACGACAACGGCGACCCGCTGGTGCGCCAGCTGCGCTCGTCGATCTCAGTGGAGCAGCGCATCCGGCGCGGCCGGATGATGGAGTTCGTCTACGGCTATCGGCTCATCCGCGACGAGCAGGCCGGCACACAGCCCGATGACCCCTTCTTCCTCGCCCCGATCACCGGCCGCTTCGCCGGCAGCGGCCTGTTCGACCACCGCAACGACAAGTTCGATCCGAGCCGCGGATGGTTCTCGTCCGTGACGGTCGAACGGGTCAGCGAGTTCGTGTCCAACGCCGACTCGATCAAGATGC
>JBDTWC010000259.1:0-4922 GCA_040006875.1 Acidobacteriota bacterium
ACTACGGCGGCATCGGTGCCGTGATCGGCCACGAGATCAGCCACGGCTTCGACGACCAGGGCAGCAAGTCGGACGGCGACGGCAACCTGCGCAACTGGTTCACACCCGACGACCTGGTCGCGTTCCAGGCGCGCACCAGCAAGCTGGCGGCGCAGTACGCCACCTACACGCCGATCGACGACCTGCACATCAACGGGCAGTTGACGCTGGGTGAGAACATCGGCGACCTGAGCGGGCTGGCCGTGGCGCTGCGGGCGTATCACATGTCGCTGGCTGGCACGCCCGCCCCGGTCATCGACGGGTTCACCGGCGATCAGCGCTTCTTCCTGGGCTGGGCGCAGGTGTGGCGCACCAAGATGCGCGACGACGCCCTCAGGCAGCGGCTGGTCACCGATCCGCATTCACCAGGTCACTATCGCGCGTTCGTGCCCCTCACCAACATGCAGGCGTTCTACGACGCCTGGAACGTGAAGCCGGGCGACGGGATGTATCGTCCGCCCGAGGAACGCGTCAAGATCTGGTAACCCGCGCCGCGGCGCCATCCCTGTGCGCGGCGATTGTCTCAAGGAGCAGCCATGGCTACATCCAGCACCGAACTCGCCGACCTCTATCGCCGCGATCTCGCCCGCCTGACCCGTCAGCTCGAGGCACTCGACGACACGCGCTTGTGGCGGGTGGTGCCGGGCGTGACCAACTCCGCCGGCACGCTGCTGCTGCATCTGAACGGCAACCTGCGCGAGTTCATCGGCCGTCAGATCGGCGGCGTGGCCTACGTGCGCGACCGGCCGCGCGAGTTCTCAGCCACCGACGTGCCTCGTGCCGAGCTGGCCGTCGACCTCGCCGGGCTCCGCGATTTGATTCCGCGGGTGATCGAGGCCACGACCGCCGAGCGGTGGGACGCGCTGTTCCCCCAGAACGTGCTCGGCACACCGCAGACCAATCGCCAGTTCGTGATTCATCTCTACGGCCATCTCGGCTACCACCTGGGACAGATCGACTACCTGCGGCGCGTACTCACGGGCGAGGGCGCGCTGGCCACGCCGGCGGCGTAGCCGCGGCGCGGCGCCTCAGTAGGCGCGATACTTCGGCAGGTCGATCCAGCGGCCCTGCATCATCACGCGCTCCAGGCGCCGAATCGCCGAGATGTCGTCCGCGGGGTTGCCAGCGAGCACGAGCAAGTCCGCGGACTTGCCGGCGACGAGCGACCCCGTGTCGCGTTCGATGCGCAGGAACTCGGCGCCGGTCAGCGTGGCGGCGCGAATCGCGTCGAGCCGCGGCACCCCACTTTCGACCAGCAGCTCGAGTTCGCGCAGCGGAGCAGCGCCGCGGGCGGCAAACGGGACGGTGGAGTGGCCACCGAGTACGAGGCGGGCCCCCTGCTGGTGCAGGTGCAGGGCCAGGCGCTGCATGTTGGCGTAGCCCTCGAGGCCCGCGGTCGCGAACTCGCGCGGCCAGGCGGCGGGCGGCTGCGTGGCGCGTACCTCGAACACCGCCAGCGTGGCGTCCACGAACGGGCGTCGCTCCTGCACGACCGCGAACAGATCGCGCGCCTCGGCGCGCTCGAAGTCCGCTTCGGAGAAGAGGGCGTAGCGGCCGAGATCGCGCGCGTCGTTGTCGGCCAGCACGGCCTGCCGGTAGCGCTCGGCCCGCATCGGCGGCACCACGCAGGTGCCGAACGACGTGATGTGCTCGATGCCGTCGAGACCGGCGCGGCGGGCGTCGCGCGCGTCGAGCACCTCGAGATGGGCGGTGCACGGCACGCCGTGGGCGTGGCACACCTCCACGACCGCGCGGACGCTCGCGAGCGGCAACCGGAAGTAGATCTTGATGGCGGTCGCGCCGTCGCGGATGTTGCGCTCGGTGAGGGCCCGCGCCTCGTCGGGGTCGCGCGCCACGACCGAGTCCTTGGGATAGGCCGGGTTGGGACCATCGATGTGCGGACCACAGAGCGATAGGCGCGGTCCGGGCAGGCCATCGGCGGCGATCATCCCCTTCAGGCCCTCGAACTTCTCCAGCCAGGCACCCGGGTCGCGAAACGCCGTCACGCCGTTTGCCAGTTGCCGAAGGGCGAGCTTCGGATCGTCCTCGATGTGGAAGTGCGCATCGACCAGACCCGGCATCACCGTACGGCCGCGGAGATCGACCAGCTCGGCGCCATCGGGCACGGGCACGTCGGCTCGACGGCCGACTCGCTGCAAGCGTCCGCTCACGACCACGAGGCGCAGGCCGGGCACGGCGGGTGCGCCGGTGCCGTCGACGAGCACTAGGTTGTCGAGCACAGTGGCGCGCGCGGCCGGCTGTCCGGCCGCCGTCACGACCTGGGCGCGCATGCCGATGGCCATCGGCGCGAGTGCTCCGAGGAAGCGCCGGCGCGAGCACTGCATGGGCACGGCTGGCAGGTTACTTGAGATGCGCGGCTCGCGCATCCACCGCCTGCATGAAGTAGACGAGCCGACTCGACGCCTGGAACGCCCAGTTGTAGGCCCGCACCGGTCGGTTGGCGTCGATGGTGAGCGCGGCGGCGTAGACCTGTGCGAAGCGACGTCGGAAGCGCGCGGCTTGGGCGGCATCGCGCGTGAAGTAGAGCCCCATGGCGAACGTCATCGCCAGCTCGGTGCTGTGGCGCTCGGTGCCCTGTTCCTGCGCGCTCGGCGCCTCGTCCACGCTGCGATCGCCGAGACAGTCCATCACATAGTAGGAACGGGAGCCGTCGGGCACGAAGCCCTTGCGGTCGAGCACGTCGCACCAGCGCATGATCATCGGCGGGATGCGCGCGTCGGCGGTCAGCCGCCACGCCTGGAACAACGCGTCCACGAGGATGGCCATCATCCACGGCGAGGTTGCCCCTTCGAGCAGCGACTCGTTGGGATCGTAGAGCGCCCAATCCTGCCGGAACGAGCCGTCGGGAGGATGCCCATCTGGCGGCTGGCGTTGATGAGCGTCGAGGGCGTCGATGTAGTCGCGCGCCTTGTCCCAGTAGACGCGCTCGCCGGTCATTTCCCAGCCGTGCAGGACGCCGAGCAAGCCATACGCCTGATGCCGCGGACTCCAGAACGGGCGCCCCGCCTCGGGATCGGTGCCCAGGGGCGGCTGCACGTAGCGGTCGGGCCGATACACCGGATCCCAGTGCGTGAGGCAGAAGCGGGCCATGATCCGGCCGGCGTCGCGTGCGCGTTCGTCGCCGGTCAGCAGGTAGTGCACATGCATGCCGCGCGGGTAGACGTACTTCACGTCCACGCCCTTCAGGGTGAAGTAGCCGGCGTCGGGTCCGTCGAGGGTCGAGTGCGCGCGCATGAAGGCGGCGGCGTGTCCGGCGGCGTCGAGATAGCGCCGCTCGCCGCTGCGGACATACTGCGTGTACCAGGTGGCGGTACGGTCGAACAGCCAGTGGTGATAGACGTCGCTGTCGAGATACTTCAGCGACTCGGGGAAGCTGCGCGTGACAAAGCGCTCGTAGCCCGAGTAAGGGCCAGACGCGCGCGCCTCGGCTTGTAGGCCTACCACCTGTGACGCGCACAGCCACTGTGCCGGCAGCAGCGCCTGCACGCGAGGCCCCTGCAGTCCGGGCGCATCGATCAGCGTGTCTTCAAACGGAATCGCCGATGCAGGCCGCGGCCGGGCACGTCCGCGGCCGTTGAACTCGACCCGCAGCGCCGGCGTGGCGGCAGCGACGCGCAGCCGGATTCCGACGGCGCGAACGGACCCATCGCGCCCGCCCACGCGCCACGACTCGAGCGGCTGCACGGCGGCGGCGAGCTCGCGTCCGCCGGCGTCGAACACGCGCACTCGTGCCGGGTCGTCGAGCAGGCCCGGCGGCAGCGGCACGCCGAACGCGACCGGCACCAACCCACTCGCCGGCGCACGCGGCGCCAGCCGCACGGCCACGGTCACGGCGGCGGCCGCAGGTCGCGCCGCAGCTCCGCCGAGGGCGGCCACGGTGGCCAGAAACGCTCTACGGGTGACGGGATCCAGCCTGGGCTTCCGTTCGTTCGCGTGCCGTCACGCAGAGAGCTCGCGCTGCACTGCGCGCAGAGTGGCCCGCACCTTGTTCAGCTCGCGGTTCAAACCCACGGCCATGAATTTGCGCATCTCGGGCATGGCCCCCGCGAGTTGCAGCGCGCCCTCGAGTTTCGGCACCACGCCGAGCTTGAGCGCCGGATCGTGATCGAAACGCTCGCCCTTGGCGTAGTTGAGCGGCACGAGCAGACGGGCCACCCTTCGCCAGGCGGCGTTGAGCTGCCGGCGTTCGGTGGCGGTGGCGGCGCTGCGGGCGACGCGCGCTTCGGCTTCGCCGCGCCAGGCGGTGAGCGCACCCGACAGCGCGTCCATCTCGGCCAGCAGAGGCGCGAAGTCGACCACACCGCTAGCCGCCTCGTGATACGTGGCTACGGCGGCGCGCATCTCGTCGACGGCGGCCGCGTAGTCGAAGGGATGGAGCGGCGCGTTCAGGAGGCGCACGATAGTCGTGAGATACACGTGCAGATCGCGCCGCTGGATCTCGAGGTCGGCCACCACCATCAGGTCGTCAGGGGTATGCCACGCGATGTTGCCGCCGCATCCGCCTACGGCGTAGTAGCCGCGGCGCTTGCGTTCCTCGATCGGGATGTTCGAGAGCAGCATGTAGAGCCCGGTCGGGCCGATCTGGTTGAACGAGTAGTCGCCGGCGCGCAGCGGCCGCGCCCGCGTCGGCTCCACGCCGACGGCGTCCTGGATCGCCGCGCGGCACAGGCCGTCGGCTTCCGCCATCCACATCACCTCTTCGTAGGCGGTGGCTCCGGCGCAGCCGGGCGAGTCGATGTCGAGCTGCGCGATGCAGCGCTCGTCGAGCTCGGCGGCGAAGGTGTCGGCATACCAGGTCGATCCGGCGTAGCGGCCGGTCGAGTGTCCGGGCCACCAGGCGATCCGCACGCTGCGCTTCAATT
>JBDTWC010000260.1:0-4918 GCA_040006875.1 Acidobacteriota bacterium
GGGTCAGCATCAGATTCAGGTGATTCGTCGGATTGAGCATCGCGCTGACGTTCATCGTGGTGCCGGTGCCGGGACGCCCGTTCGCAAAATCGATTTCCTGTCCGGTCGTACCGTTCACCGCCACCATCGAGACCAGCCGCGACGGACTGAATTGCGCAAGGTAGCCCACCTGCCGGCGCCCGATGGCGCGCGGTCCGCTCTGGATGTCGTCGTCGATATAGCGGAGCTGCATGAAGCCATTCCAGCGGGTGTTCATCGCGACGCCGGTCTGAACATCCCGGCCGATCAGTCCACCGGCTCGATCCACCTGTCGGTCGACGTTGACGAAGGTGCGCAGCTTCGAGGCAAAACCCGTCGGCCTGAACGTCCATCCGGCGCCGGCGGACGATTCGCGGTATCCGACCTGCGGCACAAAGCCCGCCTCGGCGCGGAAGCCGTCCCCGACGTCCTTGAACATCGCGGTGGAATCAAAACGCGTGGTGGTGTGGCTCCACTGCACCTGGCCGGCGTGCGAGGTCATCGACTGCCCGTTCCACACCGGCGCAAGGTCCGGGCGATTGGGCGTCCGCGTATCGCTGACGAGCCACTGCCCGGTCACCGCCTCGGCCGCATTCGGGCACCACTGGAAGTCGGGGCCGAGCACGCGGTTATAGGACGCGGATTCGCGGCCCTCGCGGTCGGTCACGAGCATGCCGACGAACGAGCGGCCGATATCGCGCTTGGCCCGTGCCACGAAGACCGTCGAGGCGAAATCCTGGGCCGCGAACGACGAGCCGTGTGCGCCTGGCAGCACGACGCTGCCACCGCCGTTGTCTTCGACCACGAGGGCGGTGTATCTGACGCCCGCTTCCTTGCCAGTAATTCGTCCGCCCCACGTGGGAGACGTGACGGTCCGCGTGTAGACGGCCTGGATCGGCGTCTGGAACAGATCCACGCCTTCGAGGAAGAAAGAGCGCTTTTCAGGCACGAAGAGCGCAAACCGTTCGTTCGCGGAAATCTGCGCGACGTCCGACTCCACCTGCGAAAAATCCGGCTTGATGGTGACGTCCACCGCCGTGTCCGAATTGGGCGTGTACTTGACGTCGAGGCCCGCGTGCTGCTGCATCGGGTCGCTCGCCAGCGGCGATCCGAGGCCGGCCGTCGGACGCGACGATGCGCCGGAACTGACGTACGGAGCCACGACGAAGTGCCCGCCGGTCGGCAGCCGCTGTAATCCCTCGAGTGTGTTGGCGTGGCACACGAAACAGTTGAACCCACGCGGGACCTTCGCCGACAGGAACTGGTAGTTGCGATCGCGCGGATAGTTCCGATACATCAGAATGGCCCACGTCTGGGGATCGCTGTTCTTGTAGCGCAGCGATGAGAACGGGATGCGCATCTCGAGCGTCCAGCCGCGCTCGGTAATCTTCGTCGCGGACTCCCAGAAGAAGTCCGGCGAGGTGTCTTCTCCGGATGCATCGTCCAGGAT
Source organism: Acidobacteriota bacterium (assembly GCA_040006875.1). Classification (GTDB taxonomy): domain Bacteria; phylum Acidobacteriota; class Vicinamibacteria; order Vicinamibacterales; family UBA2999; genus CADEFD01. Next base: position 1,469 of record JBDTWC010000260.1, read on the forward strand.
CGAATCGGCCTGGATGTTGCGGGGCGTCACGACGAACAGCTTCGCGGTGTGACCGCTGTTGCCGGCGTCCAGGAAGATCCCGCCGAAGTCATAGAACCCGCCGCCGGAGTCGTCGCGATCGGAGAACGGCGCGCGAATCGCCTGGGGATGGGGGTCGTCGAACTCGAACGCGGCATAGAGGAACCGGTCGTCGTAGGCGATGCGTCCGACGTTCCGGATTTTCGGGGGCGTGCTGTCGCCGGGATTGACCTCGTACCAGGTGGTGACCGGCTTCACGGCCTGCCAGCCCTCGTCCGACAGATTGCCGTCGATTTTGATCGATCCCGAGGCGCGGACGATGTGGAGCGTCTCTCCCGAGAGGCTGGACTGCGCGAGCAGCGGGTGGGCCGGCGCGAACACGAATAACAGAACGGCCGCGGCGAAACAGGTGATGGATTTCATCGACGTGTCCTTCGGGTGTCTGGTGGCCGCGGGCGAGACCCGCGGGAGAGGCGGCCGATTCGTTCAGCCGCCTCTCTGACCGGTTAACGCGGAAAACGCGCGAAAACCCCTGAAACGGACGCCCTCACTCGGCGAATGGAGCGGACTGGATCCTGCGCGAAAAGCCCAGGCCCACGTGACCCGCCATGTGGGAGAACGGTTTCCGCCGCACTTCGTCGTCGAGGACTTCCGAGAAGGCCTTCTTGAACCCCTGGCGCGGGTAGGCGTCGACGATGTGCCTGACCGTTTCCGTGGACAGGTCCTCTGCGCGGAACCCGACCACATCCATGCCGGCGCCGAAGTACACCAGGGCGACTTCGGGAGCCATCTTCGAGGCCTTCCCCACGGCGGCATGGAGCGCGATGGCTTCATGAACGAGGTCCGCCCGGCGTTCAGGGAGCCCACGTTTCAGGAGAAACCTGCGCGCCACGTCCGCACCTTCGACTTCGAACGAGCCGTTTCCGTTGAATTGCGCCATCAGCCCGATGTCGTGCATGACCGCGGCGAGGTAGACCACTTCCCGGTCGTACCGCAGCTGGTTGTGGCGGCCAATCGCATCGGCGAACATGAATGTCCGAACGCAATGGTTGAATAGAAACTCCGGGGAGAGCGCTCGCACCAGCCGTGTCGCCTGGCTGGCCCACTCGCTGTCGGGAATGGGGAAATCGGATGCGTCGAGAGCGACCGGTCGCGCGTAGCCGGCGGCACGTACCAGCCTCCGCATCAGTCCTGTGGCCTCGGCACAGCCAAATCGCCAGATCAATCGTGATTTCGACGTGCGTCCCAACTGTGTCGTCATGGCTGGGTAACGCGGAAAGCGCGCGAAAACCCCTTACCGGAGCATTAAGGGCGTAAACTCCCTCAATTCCATGCCTTCGCTTCACGACCGCGCGGGCGAGGTGTTCCTCGCCGCCCTCTCCCGGCTCGCAGCCGAGCGCGATGCGTTCCTGGTTGACGCGTGCCAGGGGGACGAAGCGTTGCTGCGGGAGGTGGGATCGCTCCTCCTGTTCCACGAGGCGGAGGACGAGCCCGCGGCCCCTCAGGGTGCGGAGCACGGGGACTTTGCGGCAGGCGACCTGTTCGCCGGCCGCTACCGGATGATCGCGCGCGTCGGTCGCGGCGGGATGGGCGACGTGTGGCGAGCCGACGACCTGATTCTCGAGACGCCGGTCGCGCTCAAGCTAATTCACTCGGCGAGCCCGGCCGCGAGAGCCCGGATCCTGCAGGAGGTCCGCCTCGCGAGGCAGATCACCCATCCAGCCGTGTGCCGGGTGTTCGATGTCGCCGAGGCAGGCGAGACGATCTTTTACTCGATGGAATTCGTCCAGGGAGAGGACCTGTCGGCCCTGCTCAGACGTACGGGCCGTCTCACATCCGAGCGCGTGCTCGAGATCGCCCACCAACTGTGCGCAGGTCTGTCGGCTGCGCATGCCCAGGGGGTGCTGCACCGCGATCTCAAGCCGGCGAACATCCTGATCGATCAGGACGGACGCGTCCGCATCACCGACTTCGGTATCGCAGTCACCAAGGGCGACATCGAACCGCAGGCGATGATCGGTACCCTCGGATACATGGCGCCGGAGCAGTTCGTGCCGGGCGCTGCGCTCTCGGAGCGCACCGATCTCTACGCCCTCGGCGTCGTGCTGTACGAGCTGGTGACCGGTGATCGCTATCAGGCCGGGCCGGCTGCGAGGTCCCGTTCACGGCCGACGCCGCTCGCTCCGGGCCTGGACGCGCAGCTCGAGCGCACCATCCTCAAGGCGACCAGTCCGGATCCGCTGGACAGGCCGGCAACGGCCCACGAGATGGCGGCGGCGCTGCCCGACGTCGACGGGGCGAAGGGCAGCGACAGGCCTGGACGACTCGCGATGCTCGCGCATCCGCGCCATGCGTGGCTGGCAGTCGCAGTCGTATTCGGCCTGGTCGCGGCGGCCGCCACCTTCGCGTGGGCGCATCGGGCCGGCGCCGGCTTGACGGCCAGCGACACAATCGTCCTGGCGGACTTTCAGAACAGCACCGGCGATCCGGTGTTCGACAGCACGTTGAAGGTCGCCCTGGCCGTTGCGCTCGAGCAATCGCCGTTCCTGAAAGTGTTCCCGGACGAGCGCGCCCACGAGGATCTGCGGCTCATGCAGCGCTCGCCTGACGAGGGCATCACGCGGGCTCTCGCGCACGACATCGCGCAGCGCGAGCAGTTGAAGGCGCTGGTCGCGGGCTCCATCACGAGTTTGGGGCGCCACTATGTGGTCAGTCTCGAGGCGGTCAACGCCGGGAGTGGCGACGTCATGGCGCGCGAGCAGGTCGAGGTCAACAGCAAGGAAGAGGTGCTGACCTCGCTGGGGGCGGCCGTCACGAGACTGCGGCGAACGCTCGGCGAGTCGATCACCTCCATCCAGCGCTACGATGTGCCGCTGCCCAGGGCGACGACGCCTTCGCTGGACGCGTTGCAGGCGTATGCACTCGCGCTCGATGAAGGCCGCGTCAATCCACGATTGGCGGCGATTCCGCATCTGGAGCGGGCCATCCAGCTCGATCCTCACTTTGCCCTCGCCATGGCGCAGCTTTCTGGTATGTACGCCAACACCGGGCAGTTGGCCCTGGCGCCGGAGTGGTCACGCAGGGCGTTCGAACTGCGCGATCGCGTGAGCGAACGCGAACGGTACTTCATCTCGTGGCGCTTCTATCACGACGCCATTCAAGCGTGGGACAAAGGACTCGAGCTGGCCCGGTCCTGGACCGCGGCGTATCCGAGGGAATCCTTCGCATTCAACAGCTTCGGGTTTGCGGCGAGGGCGCTCGGGCAGAATGAGCAGGGCGTCGCGCCGCTTCGGGAATCGATGCGACTCGATCCGAGGTTCATCCCGCCCATCTCGAATCTCGCAACGACGCTGACCGAGCTGAACCGATTCGACGAAGCCAGGAGCGTGCTCGAGGGTGCGCGCGCCGCCAAGCTCAGTCACATCGCGCTTC
>JBDTWC010000261.1:0-4906 GCA_040006875.1 Acidobacteriota bacterium
ACGATGGCAACGTCGTGCTCTCCGGCTGGGTCACGATGCCCTATAAGAAGGCCGACCTCGAGCGCCGCGTGGCCAGGGTCGAGGGCGTGAAGGCCGTGAAGAACGACATCCAGGTGGTGCCGGTGTCGCAGTTCGACGATGAGCTGCGCTTCCGCGTCGCCCGGGCCATCTACGGCAACTCGTCGTTCTGGAACTATGGGGCGATGGCCAACCCGCCCATTCACATCGTGGTCGTGCGCGGCCACGTCACGCTGACCGGTACCGTCAACAGCAACGTGGAACGCGTACTGGCCCGGTCGCTGGCCGTGGGCTTCGGGGCCTTCGACGTGAAGAACGAGCTCCGGACCAACGCAGAAGTGCGTGACGCGCTCGAGAAGATCATGGGCTAGTTCCGTCCGGGAGCGCCGCGGCTATCATGGCCATATGCGCTCCCAATTCTTCGCTCTGACCCTCCTCACGGTCATCGCGCCGGTGGTCCTCGCCGCGCAGGGACCTGCCGCGCCACCCACCAAGGGACCGGTCATCGCCGACTACGGCGCGGCCTTCGTCGTGCCCGATCCCGGACTGCCGACGCCGATGCTGCAGGAGCTCAAGGTGCGCTTCGACGTGTCGGCCGCTGCAGCCGACCTGAGGGCGGTGAGCCGGCAGCTCGAAACGGCGGCGCGCTTCCTCAACATGCATGCGAAGGCCGGCGTCTCACCCGAGCGACTGAAGGTGGCGATCGTGGTGCACGGGGCCGCGGCGAAAGACGTCCTCTCGAACGATGCCTACAAGCGACGCCACGGCATCGACAATCCGAACCTGCCGCTGCTCGACGCGCTCAAGCGGGCGGGCGTGCGCATCTACTTGTGCGGTCAGACCGCGGGCAGCAGCGGGATCGTGGCTGCCGATCTGGCACCGCCGGTGCAGATGGCGCTCTCGGCCATGACCGCGCACCTCGTACTCAACGCCGAGGGCTACGTACTCAACCCGTTCTAGGCAGGATCGAACCGCGGCGGGATCGCCTTCACGAGGTGGAACTCGTCGCGCACCGGAATGCCGCCGAAGCCGACCAGCCCAGGTTCGCCGCTGGCGGCGCCGATCACATCGGTGTTGACCTGCGTGAGGCGGTAGCCGCGGCGCTGGTAGAAGTAAAGCGCCGGCAGGTTGTCGTTGGTGGTGTTCACGGCCACAAACGCGGCCCCCTGCTCGCGGGCGACCTGCTCGGCGTGATCCACGAGCCGTGCCCCGACTCCCGATCGCTGCCATTCGGGATCGGTGGCGAGCGCGACGATCTGCAAGGTGTCGCCTTGCACTTGATAGGCAAGAGCGCCGGCGAGCGCGCCCTCCATCTGCGCGACGATGGCAGTGGCGCGGTCGGCCTGCACCTCCACCCCGAAGGCCACGAACTTCGAGCGGCCGAGATCGGTCTTGAAGAGCGTGACGATGCCGGACCGGTCGTCGTCGGTGGCCTCGCGCACGTCCACCGACGGCAGCTCCACGTGTGCGCGGCAGCCGCACACGATCTGGAGGCGGGCATCCTCCCAGTCGACGAACTTGCCGCAACGGGAACAGCGCAGCACCGAGGGTTTGGATCCGAAGGCGGCTTTGGGCATGGGTGCTCCGTGGCTGGAGGCTCAGGCGGGCGCGGCAGGCGGCGGCACGCGGCCCTTGCGCCGCACCCACCAGATGAACAGGGCGAGGACAATCAGGGCCAGCGCCGCCATGCTGGCGAAGAGCGCGAGCGTCTGGAACAGAATCGACGCCGGCTCGAGATGCACTTCGAGAGCGAGCGGTTGGCCGCTGGCGCGCGCGGCCAGCGGCTGTTCCCAGGTGATGATGTTGCCGCGTTCCACGGTGCGGCTCGGCGCGTTGTGGAACGGCACCCTGCTCGGCAAGTGGAGGCGCACGGCGACCAGTTCGTTGCCAGTCCAGCCGACGTCTCCGACGTCGCGTCCCGCCGCCGCGCCCAGCGTCTGCGTGAACACGAGCAGGCCGTCGCGATTCGTGAAGCCGTAGCTGGACCAGGCAAACGGCGTCACCGCGCCGAGCGTGCGGATGTCGTCGACCTCGACGCGCAGATGCACATAGCGCCGGCCTTGGCGGCGCGACAGGCTCACGGCGGCCACGTGCACGCCGGGTCCCTGATAGAACGCGCGCACGTCGTTGCGGTCGAGCCGGGCGGCAGGGTCGAGGGGCAGCGGCGCGGCGCGCAAAGCGACCAGGGCCGGGACCGCGGCGTTGACGTAGACCGTGGCCGATCCGTCGAGCCGCAGGTAGACGTCTTCCTCGTACTCGTAGGTGCGCGAGATGACGTTGCGGCACGAGGCCGCGCCGGCCACCGCGACGAGGAGCAACGCCAGCCGCATCAGGCTCAATCCCCCCGTTTGCCAGCGAGCCCCGCCGCCGTGCCCGCTCCCTGTCATCACCATCGTGCATCATAATACCGGCCTCACCACATGACCGAGTCGCGATTGCTCTTCCTCATCGACGGCAGCAACCAGATGTATCGCGCCTATCACGCGATCCGCGGGCTGACCGGACCAGACGGCCGCTCGACCAACGCGGTCTATGGCTTCGTCACCATGCTGCGAAAGTTGATTGCCGATCACCGCCCGGCCTACATTGCGGCGTCGTTCGATCTGCCGTCGGCCACCTTCCGCGATCAGATCTCGGCCGAGTACAAAGCCAATCGCGCCCCGATGCCTTCCGACCTGGCCGAGCAGATCCCGTGGGTGCACGAGGCCTGTCGCGCCATGGGCGTGCCGATTCTCACGAGCGAAGGCTACGAAGCCGACGACGTGATCGGCACGCTGGCCGCGCAGGCGGCCGCCGCCGGCTTCGAGGTGGCGATCGTGACCGGCGACAAGGACTTCTTCCAACTGGTCGGCGGGCCGATCCGGGTCTACAACCCGAAGGACGACGGCGCGTGGTTCGATGCCGACGGGGTGGTGACGAAGTTTGGCGTGGCCCCGCGCCAGGTCGTGGACGTGCTCGCCATCATGGGCGACGCCAGCGACAACGTGAAGGGCGTGCCCGGCATCGGCGAGAAGGGGGCGCGCGATCTGATCCTCACTTACGGCTCACTCGACGCCCTGCTCGAAAAGGCCACGGAGGTGAAGGCGAAGAAGCAGCGCGAGGCCTTGCTGGCCCACGCCGACGACGCCCGCCAGAGCCGCGAGCTGGTGACCATCCACACGAACGTGCCGGTGACGTTCGACCCGGACGCCTTCGCCTACAGCGGACCGTCGCGCGAGCGCTGCTACACGCTCTTCTCGAACCTGGGCTTCCGCACCCTGGTCACCGACTTCGCGCCGACGGCCGAGTCGATCACCAAGGACTACGTGGTGGTCGAGACCCTCGACCAGGTGCGCGCCCTGGCCGACGAGATTCGCGCGCACGGACGCGTGGCACTGCACGCGCTGGCCGATGGCGACGCCGGCATGCGGGCCACGCTCGCCGGAATCGTGTGCTCGACCGGGCCGCGTCAAGCCCGCTTCCTGCCGTTCGGCGCGGTGTCGCTCATGAACGACGGCGGGCTCGATCGCGACGAAACGCTGGCCATCCTCAAGCCGATGCTCGAGGACCCGGCCGTCATCAAGGTCGGACACGACCTGAAGTTCGCCACCGTGATCCTGGCGCGCCAGGGCATCACTCTGGCCGGACTCGATCTCGACACGATGCTCGCCGCCTACCTGCTCGACGCGGGTCGCTCCAGCCAGGAACTGGAGCCGCTCGCGCTCGAGCAGCTCGGCTACCGTGCCCGGCTGGCCGACGACGTGCGCGGCAAAGGGGCCAAGGCGCAGGCCTTCACCTCGCTCACCGCCGATCGGCTGCTCGACTACGCGGGTGAGCGCGCCGACCTGGCGTGGCAACTCGCGGAGCTGTTCGCGCCGGAGCTCGACGCAAGCGGCGTGAGCGCCGTGTATCGCGACCTCGAGTTGCCGTTGGTGCCGATTCTGGCCGGGCTCGAACGCGTCGGCGTGCGCGTCGATGCGCGCGCGCTGGCCGGCCAGGCCACACACATGGAACGGGAGATGGGGTCGCTGGCGGCCGAGATCTACAAGCAGTCCGGCGAGATGTTCAACATCGGTTCACCCAAGCAGCTGGGCGAGATCCTGTTCGAGAAGCTGAAGCTGCCGGTGCTGAAGCGCACCGGCACCACGCGCACGCCGTCGACCGCGGTGGAAGTGCTCGAGGAACTCGCACTCACGCACGACCTGCCGCGCCTGATCCTCGACTGGCGCAGCCTGGCGAAGCTGAAGGGCACCTACATCGACGCGCTGCCCACGTTGATCCACCCGGTGACCGGGCGCGTGCACACCGTGTTCAACCAGGCCGTGGCCGCGACCGGCCGCTTGAGCAGCAGCGATCCGAATCTGCAGAACATCCCGATCCGCACCGCGCTCGGTCGCGAGATCCGGCGCGCCTTCGTGGCCGAACCGGGCCACGTGCTCATCTCCGCCGACTACTCGCAGATCGAGTTGCGGGTGCTGGCGCACCTGTCGGGCGACGAGACGCTCATCGCCGCCTTCGAACGGGGCGACGACATCCACGACCAGACCGCGCTCAAGGTGTTCGGGCCGGAGAGCGGCCTCGACCGGCATGAACTGCGGCGCCGCGCCAAGATCGTGAACTACGCGCTGCTCTACGGCAAGACGGCATTCACGCTGGCCAAGGACATCGGGGTGTCGCAGGCGGCGGCGCAACAGTTCATCGACGCCTACTTCGCCGGCTTCCCGCGCGTGCGCGGCTTCATCGACAAGACGCTCGAGGAGGCGCGCGTCTCGGGCGTGGTGCGCACCATCTTCGGGCGCAAGCGGCCGGTGCCGGAGTTGACCAGCAAGAACGGCCAGATCCGCGGCGCCGCCGAGCGCGTCGCCGTGAACATGCCGATTCAGGGCACCGCCGCCGACATCCTGAAGCG
>JBDTWC010000262.1:0-4903 GCA_040006875.1 Acidobacteriota bacterium
GGTAGATGGCCATGATCGGCCCGAGGCCCATCGACACCGTGGGGAATTCCCAGAACTCCGGCATCAGCCACGGGTGCGGATAGCTCGACAGCCCGCCGGGGCTGGGCGACAGCTCGCGGCGGAAGTTCGCCAGCTGTTCCTGCGACAGGCGCCCTTCCAGGAACGCGCGGGCGTAGATGCCCGGCGACGCATGACCCTGGAAATAGACCATGTCGCCTTCGTGCCCGTCGCGGCCGCGGAAGAAGTGATTGAACGCTACCTCGTAGAGCGTCGCCGCCGACGCGTAGGTCGAGATGTGGCCGCCGATGCCGTCTTCTTCGCGGTTGGCGCGCACGACCATGGCCATCGCGTTCCAGCGCACCAGGCTCTTGATGCGGCGCTCGATCTCGCGGCTGCCCGGGTAAGGAAGCTGCTCGTCGGCGTGGATGGTGTTGATGTAGGCGGTGTTGGCGGAGAACGGGATCTTCACGCCGCTCTGCTGCGCATAGCGGCCGAGCTCACCGAGGAGGCGTCCGACCCTGGTCGGACCGCCAGACTTGAGGACGTATTCGAGGGACTCGAGCCATTCACGCGTTTCGAGGGCTTCAAGCTCCGCGGCGTCCGACTGAGCGGTATTCCTCATGACTTCCACTACCCTTTCGTCACGGTTCGACAATCGGACTATTGTACTTCTTGCGCCTGGGTCCTCAAACCTCCCCGGGCGGTCGGATCCGTCGCGTGCCGCCGCAGCCACCCGTTCAGGTTATCGGTCCCAAATCACTGGTGCGGTCGCGCCAGGCCATCGTGGCCTGCAATCAGTGCTTCCGCCTGCGCAGCTACTGCCTCGAGGTTGCGCGCACGCGACGCAAGGCCTACCGCGACGAGATCTATTGGGGCTTGCCGGTGCCCGGCTTCGGCGATCCCGACGCGCGCATCCTCATCCTCGGTCTCGCGCCGGCCGCGCACGGCGCCAACCGGACCGGTCGCGTCTTTACCGGCGACGGCGTGGGCGGCTCTGGCGACTTCCTGATGAGCGGCTTGCACCGGACCGGGCTGGCGTCGATTCCGACCTCACATCATGCCGGCGACGGCTTGACCTTGCGCGGCGTGTTCGTCGCCGCGGCCGCGCGCTGCGCGCCGCCAGCCAATAAGCCCCTGCCCGGAGAGGTGGAGAACTGCCGCGTGCACCTGGCCGCGGAGGTGGCCGCGCTGCCGCAGCTGCGCGTGGTCGTGGCCCTGGGCAAGATCGCGTGGGACGCGTGGCTCGCATTCGTCGGGGCAGCCGCGCCGCTGCCCCGCCCACGTCCGGCCTTCGGCCACGGCGTCGTGGCCGAACTGGCGGCGCCCGGAACGAGCGGCCCGGCAGGGCTCACCCTGATCGGCTGCTTCCATCCATCGCGACAGAACACGCACACCGGCCGCGTGACCGCGCCGATGTACGACGACGTCTTCCGGACCGCCGCTGCAACCGCCAGCCTCGACGCGCCCGGCGTACAGCGCCGGACCAAGCAGCGCGCGCTCAGCGCCCGCTGACGGTTACTGGCGGTCGAGCACGATCGGCTAGGTGGCGCTGCACGGCGTGCCGCCCGAAGCTGGCGTTGGCGGCGTCGATGAGGCAGCCGTGGGCGATGCGCTACCGAGGTAGGCGGAGACGAGCCGGAAACCGGACCACTGGAGCTGCGGGGCTCAGAAACCAGAGCCAGAGGGGACGTACAACGACAGGGCGCGCGATCGCTCGCGCGCCCCGTTCTTTCGGCCTCGTGCGCAGGAGCATGTGCTCGGTTCCGCCCTGCTCCCAGGCGCGAACTCCTAGGCCCCCGGCTTGTAGATGTAGGTGCCGTCAGCGGCCTTGTCGCGGTACTTGCTGTGGCAACCCGCGCAGGTCTTGCCGAGGTCGGCAGCGCCGGCCTTGGCCGCATCCGCATCGGCGGCCTTGGCGATGGCGTCGGCGGCCTTCTTGGCCGACTGGGCCATCTCCACGCCGTCGGCCTTGCCGTGGCTCTTGAAGAAGGCTTCCGTCTCCACGAACGCCTTCGACAGGGTCTCGCCCGCCGTCTTGGCTTCGGCCATCATGCCGGCTTCGGTGGCCTTGCGCGCGGCGCCGAATGCCGGGCCCACGGCCTTCATGGCCTTGTCGATCACGGCCGGGTCCTGCGCCTGTTCGGCGCGCACTGCCATCGTCGAACCGGCCAGAGCCAGGCCCAGAACCATTCCACTCACCGTCAGAAACATCCGCCGCATGCTTGCCTCCTCGATACCGAACCGCAGCCATCGAACCGCCAGCGCAGTGACAGCACCACCGGCCGGGCATCCGTATGACTACGTACTCTGCCCGAAAAGCCCGTCGTGGTAAAGGACGAGGAGGCCGTCAGACGTGAGCCTGGAGCGGCGGATGCATCCGCTGGCCGTGGGTCAATGACATGAGCACCACGTCGGAGGTTACCGGAGCCCGCCGGAAGGCGTCGACACCGATGGCATCGGCAATGGCGTTGAGCACCGCGCCGTAGCCCGCGCCCACCGGCGGCTCGCCGACGCCTTTGGCTCCGGTCGGCGTTTCGGGGTCGGGGATGTCGAGCGCCACCGCTCGCATGTGCGGGATGTCCATGATGGTAAGCGGCTTGTTGTGGTGGAAACGGCGCGCCAGCGACACGCCGTAGTGCGGGTCGTAGACGAGCTTCTGGAAGAGCGCGTGCGCGATGCCCAGGCAGCATCCGCCGTTGAGCTGCGCGGTCAGGCTGCGCGGGTTGATCACGGTGCCGACGTCGCCGACCGAGAGGAAGTCCACGAGCGTGACCTGACCGGTCTCGACATCCACTTCGACCTCGGCGAAGCCGGCCACAAAGGAGTAGGTGTCGCCGTCGTGGGGGTAGTTGTCCTTGGCCACGCCCATCAGCCCCTGCCCCGCCAGCCCGGCCGCGGACACTTTCGTAAACGCGTGGATGTCCTCGGGCAGTTCGTGACCATCGAATCGTCCGCCGAGCGCGATCGCCCGCGCCGCCGCCTGCGCGTAGGTGAGGCCGCGACCGGAATTGCCTGGGCGGTGCACGCGCTCGCCACTCAGCACGTAGTCGTCGGGCGCGCCGCCCAAATCGTGCGCCGCGATCTGCTGCAGCTTGCGCTTTGCGTCCTCCGCGCCCGCCAGATTGGCGCGCGTCATGGCGTGCGTCGTCTGGCTGCCCACCGACATGCACGTCCAGGGCAGGCCCTTGCCGGTGTTGCCCCACACGACTTCCACTTGATCCCACGGCATGGCCAGCACGTCGGCCGCCACGCGGGCCAGGTCGATCACTGAATGCGTGCCCAGGTTGCCCACGCCCGACTGCACCTGCAGGGTGCCGTCGAGGCGGATGATCATCAGGCCGTCGTAGCCGGTCGAGCCGGCGCCGTGCGGGCCCACGCCGACACCAACGCCGCGCACCTTCGAGCCGCGCCGCTGCCCCGAGCGGGCCACGCGGGCAGGCCAGTCGAACAGCTCGGCGCCCTGGTCGAGCGCGTCCTTCACGAACGCGCCAGTGACGTAGCGACGCTTGCCGTCGGCCGCCGGCGGGCCGTAGGAGGCCTTGCCTTCAGGGGCGTTGATGCGACGCATCGCCACCTGGTCGATGCCGAGCTGCTTGGCCGCCTTGGTCACGATCCCTTCGATGATGCCGTTGGCCTGCATCGGCCCGGGCGACCGCTGCTGGGTGCGCGGGGGGGTGTTGGTGAGCACGTTGACGGCGCGCCACCGCATCGCCGGCGCCTGGTAGACGAGCGAGGCGGCGAGGCCCGCCGACCGATGATCGCCCATCGGGCCGTAGGGCCCGTTGTCCTGCACGATGAAGAGATCGAGGGCGGTGATCCGCCCGTCGGTAGCGAATCCGATCCTGGCGCGACCGGTCATGTTGGTGCGCGCGCGGCCGAAGTAGCTCTCTTCCTCGCGGCTCACGCGCATCATCACCGGCGCGCCGACCTTCTTCGAGAGCACGCACGGAATCGCCATCGACACGGCGCCGGCGCCCTTGCTGCCGAAGCCGCCGCCCGTGTACTCCGAAATCAGCACGAGCTTCGACGGGTCGATGCCGACCCAGCGCGCCACGCCGTCCACCGTGCGCACGACGCTCTGCGTGGAGCAGTGCAGGTAGCACTTGTCGTTCTGCCAGTAGGCCATGGCGCTGCGCGTCTCGAGCGGATGGTGACCGGTGGAATTGACGACAAACGTCTCATCGAGGGTGACCGCAGCGGCGGCAAAGCCGGCGTCGAGATCGCCGTACGACCACTGCTCCATCGCCTTGCCTTGCGGCAACCCGCCCGCAGGCGCGGCCGCGAAATCCTCCGCCGTCCACTTGAGCCGCTCGATCGGCGGCCGCGGCGGCGGCTGGCCGGGGGGCGGCGGCGGCGCCACGCCCCACACGTTGCCCTCGGTGCGCGCATCGGCGCCGTCCGGCCGCAGGCTCTCGAGCGGATCGATGGCAAACGGCAGCGGCTCGATGTCGAGTTCGATGAGCTCGATCGCGGTGGCCGCGATGTCCTCGCTCACGGCGGCGAGCGCCAGGATCGGCTCGCCCTGATAGAGCGGCTCCATCGTGAGCGCGCGTTCGGTGCCGGGCAGCTCGGGCAAGTCGGCAGCGGTGATCACGCCGCGCACGCCGGGCAGCGCGAGGGCGCGTTCGAGCCCGAGATGGCGCACCCGCCCGTGCGGCACCGGACTGAGGAGCAGCTTGCAGAAGAGCATGCCATCGACGCGGAAGTCTTCGGCGTAGCGGGCCCGCCCGGTGACCTTGGCCACGAGATCCGGAGTCGTGTAGTTGATGCCGACGAGTCGTTCAGCCACGGCTGTGCCTCCCGGTCCGAGGTGCGGTCGCGGCGATTATACGGCCGCGTCGACCACGCCCGGCGATGAGTTGGAGCTCAGCCGACGATCGCTCCGAGACGCTGCGGTCGCCGA
>JBDTWC010000263.1:0-4879 GCA_040006875.1 Acidobacteriota bacterium
TCGTGCGCGATGGGCACTACACGTTTGGTTGGCATGCCGTCCGCAACATCTTCGACTACCTGGCCTGGCTCTACGTGGGCCGGCGGCGGCTGGCGTGGCACGCGGGCGTCGCGTTGGTAGTGGTGACCATCGCGTGGCGGGGCACCCCACGCATGCGCTTCTTTCTTCTGTGGCTGCTCGTGACCATGCTGCCGGTGTCGTTCTTCACGTGGGGCACGGCGTCGCGCTATCTCTACGTGCCGGCGGCGGGCTTCGCATTGCTAGCCGCCGACCTCGTGATGCACGGCGCCGCCCTTGCCAGCCACCGTCTGTCGCCTCGCGCGGTGCGCCTGATCACGGCGCTGCTGGTCGTGTTCCTGGTGGGTCGCTTCGCCACCTTCGCGACCGGCGGAGTGCACGACTTCCGCGAACGGACCGAGCCGTACGCGCGCCTGATCGCCGCCGTGCGGCGCGCCGCTCCGTCGGCCGCTGCGGCGGGCACGGTGCGACTCTCGCCCGCTGACGTGGCGAACGTGCCGGCGATCTACCTCGATCCAGCGGCCGAGACGGCGCTGTGCGCCGCCGACATCCACGTAATCGTCGAGTAAGTCGCCGTGGCCGGGGGCGTCGCGATGCATCCGGTGCAAGGGTGCAAGCGTGTCAACCGATGACACAGGGCGACGGGACGTTCATCCAGCCGACGCCTATACTCGGTCAGAGAGATTCCCTGGAGGACCGATGAAGCATACTGCCTCGCATCCCATTCTGGCGGGCATCGCGGCGCTCGCTTTTGCGCTGGCGCTAGGCGCCGTTGGCGTGGCCGAGCAGACCGCGCCGGCACCCAAGGGCAAGACCGCCGCCAAGGGGCCGCAGAAAATCGACGACGACTACACCGCCAAGATCCGCGCGGCGCTGCAGGACCCGCGCATCACGACCGAGCTGGTCGATCATCTGCCGGCCTCCGACGTCGTGCCCACGCCGCTCAAGTTCCTCGGTCGCTACGTGGGCCAGCCCGGTGAGCTCACCTACGCCAAGGACATCTACCGCTACTACGAGCAGCTGGCCAAGGTGTCGCCGCGGGCCCGCTACTGGAAGATCGGCACGACCGAGGAAGGCCGCGATCTGGTCGCCCTGGCGATTGCCGACGAAGCCACCATCAAGTCGCTCGAGAAGTACCGCGACCAGCTCGCCGCGCTGACCGATCCGCGCAAGACCAGCGAGGCGCAGGCGCAGGCGCTGCTCAAGACGGCCAAGCCGATCTACTACATCACGAGCGGCATCCACTCACCCGAGAACGGCGGGCCCGAGATGCTGATCGAGCTGGCCTATCGCCTAATCGTCGAAGAGACGCCGTTCATCCAGGACATCCGCAACAACGTCATCACCATCATCACGCCGGTGATCGAAGTGGACGGCCGCGAGAAGCAGGTCGACACCTACTACTTCAACAAGACGCGCGCCGCCGGCGACGCGCGCCTGCCGCTGATGTACTGGGGCAAGTACGTGCAGCACGACAACAACCGCGACGGCATGGGCCAGTTCCTCGAGCTCACCAAAGCGGTCACGCGCATGCAGCTCGCGTGGTTCCCGACCATCATGCACGACCTGCACGAAGCGCAGACCTATCTCTACTCGTCGACCGGCACCGGCCCCTACAACGACGCGCTCGATCCGATCACGATCAGCGAGTGGTGGATGCTGGCCCAGAACGACGTGATGGAGATGACCAAGCGCGGCGTGCCCGGCGTCTTCACCTACGGCTTCTACGACGGCTGGGTGCCGAACTACATGTTCTTCATCGCCCACTCGCACAACGCGATCGGGCGCTTCTACGAGGTGCAGAGCTACGGCCCCGACAACTACGTGGCCCGCGCCGGCGCCACGACCACGAGCAAGGAATGGTACCGGCCCAATCCGCCGTTGCCTGAGATCAAGTGGGGGCCGCGCAACAACACCAACATCCAGGAATCGGCGCTGCTGTTCTCGCTCCATCACGTGGCCAGGAACAAGGGGCTCTATCTCGATAACTACTGGACCAAGAACAAGCGGGCGGTGGAGAAGGGCAGGAACGGGCCGGTGTTCGCCTGGCACATTCCCGCCAACCAGCGGCGCAAGTCGGACACGGCCGATGCCGTGAACGAGCTGCTCCGTCAGGGGCTCGAGATTCAGAAGGCGACGAGTGCGTTCACGGCCGGCAGCCTGTCAGTGGCCGCGGGTGACTACATCGTGCGCGGCGACCAGCCGTTCCGCACCCTGGCCGAGATGTACTTCTCGATTCAGAACTACCCGCCGCAGAATCCCCGGCCCTACGACGACACCGGCTGGACCTTCCAGTACATGCGCGACCTCACCATTGCTGAAGTGACCGACAGGGGCGTGCTGGCGCAAGCGATGACGCCGGTGACCGGACCCGTGAAGGCCGCCGGCGGGATCACGGGCATTGGCTCGACGCTGGTCGTGGACAACACGGCCGACAACGCGCTTGTGACCTTCCGCTTCAAGAACCCCGGCGTGAAGATGTCCGCGGCCGAAGCGGACTTCGAGCTGGCCGGTCACAAGTTCCGCGCCGGCGCCGTGATCGTGGCCAGTGCGAATCGCGCCACCCTGGAGCCGATGCTGACCGACCTTGGGCTCTCGGCCTGGGCGGTCGAGGCGGCGCCGGCTGTGAAGGCGCACGACCTCGACATCCCGCGCATCGGCTACGTGCACAGCTGGACGCGCACGCAGGACGAGGGTTGGGTGCGGGCCGCGCTCGACACCTACGGCGTGCCCTACACCTACTTCGCCGATCAGAAGCTGAGGGACGGCAATCTACGCGCGAAGTACGACGTGATCATCTTCCCGCACGTGGGCGGCTCGGCCACGTCACAGGTCAACGGCATGGCCATGACCGGCACGGCGCCGCTGCCCTACAAGAAGACCGACAAGACGCCGAACCTTGCCTACGTCGATTCGAGCGACGACATCCGCGGCGGCATGGGCATCGAGGGGCTCACCAACCTGGTGAAGTTCGTACAGGACGGCGGCACGCTCATCACCGAAGGATCGACGTCCACGATCTTCCCGGCCTACGGCATCACCGGCGGTATCACGGTGGAGAGTCCGGCCCAGTTGTTCGTGCGCGGGTCGATCGTGCGCAGCAAGGTGGCCGACAAGACCAGCCCGCTGGCCTACGGCTTCGATGGCAGCGACCTGCCAGTCTACTTCAACCAGGATCCGGTGCTGGCGGTGGCGGGCGGCGGATTCACGGGCTTCGGAGGCTTCGGCGGAGCAGGCGCGGCCAACGGCCAGAACATCACGCCGAACGCGCAACCGCTCCGCATCATGCCGCTTGAACCCGAGCCTCCGGCGCCACCCGTCGCAGGAGCCGGCGCGCCGCCGGCCGATGAGATGGCACAGATGCGGACCATGGCCGCGCAGTTCGGCATCGCGTTTGACGACTCGCGGCCGCGCGTCGTGCTGTCGTTCTCGCCGAACCCGAATGACCTGCTGCTGTCGGGCACGCTGGCCGGTGCGGCCGGACTCACCGGCAAGGCCGCGCTGCTCGATGCCTCGCTCGGCAAGGGCCACGTAGTGATGTTCGCGCTGCGCCCCTTCTGGCGCTGGCAGACGCAGGGCACCTACTCGCTCGGCTTCAACGCGATCATGAACTGGAACGATCTCGACGCGGGCAAGGGCGCGGGGAAAACGCCCTCGACCGCGCCGCCGCGCTAACTCGTCAGCCGCGCGAGGTCGGCCTTGGCTTCCGCCCGTGCGCGATTCACTTCGGCGATCTCGTTCAGTTCCGGCTTGAACTCGCGAATCGCCACGGCCAGCGACTTGCGCTGGCTGAGCACCCGGTGCTTGAGCAGCACGAACGGGATGTCGGTGTTGCGGGCGGCGTAAGCCACCGTCATCAGCTCACGCGCGTTGGCGAAGCCCGCCGCGGCATCTTCCACGTCGGTGCCGCGGGTGAGCAGGAGCTTGACCTGCTTCTGCACCGGCTGCGCGGATGCCGGTAGCACGCGCTCGAGGCGGGCAGGCGCGCGCCTGATGTCCGGAGCCGGAAGAGACACGGGCTCAGGGCTGCGCGCCGCCGCGATGACCGGCGCCACGTCGTTGCGAGGGGTGGTATCGAGTTGCGGGCCCACGGCCATGCCGAGGGCGAACGCACCAGCTATCCCGATGACCACCATGGATGTTCTTGCGAACATGCTTCACCTCCTGCCGCCGTGCAGTGCAAGATGCGTGACAGCGCAGAATCGCCCGTATTCATTGGCGGTCCCTGATGTGGCTGGCAGGGATGTGCATTTCCTACCGAGCAGGATGTGCTCGGTCCGGCAGGCCGGCGGTGGGCCCGCTCGAGGCGAACGCGCCAGCCACGGCACCGCGACAGTGACGCGCGCGGTCACGCCGTTCATCCCGCGCCGAGCGGCGATGCTACGCTCCACCGCATGAGCACGCGACGTCATGTCTTGCGTCTCGGAGCGGCGGCACTGGCGGCCACGCTGCTGCCGGCGCGGGGCGCCCACGCGCAAAAGCCGAAGCGCATTCTGATGCTCGGCGGCACCGGCTTTGTCGGCCCTCATCTCGTGCACGCGGCGCTGACGCGCGGCCATCAGGTGTCGATGCTCAATCGCGGACGGCGCGAGCCGAATCAGAACGTCGGCGACTTTGCCAGCGTGGAAGCGCTGCGTGGCGATCGCTCGCAGCCCGACGCGTATGCCAGTCTCAACGGCCGCACCTGGGACGTGGTGATCGACACTGCCAACAGCGTGCCGTGGACGCGCGCAGCGACTGCGGCGCTCAAGCAGGCGACGGCACGCTATGTCTACGTGTCGTCCACGGGCGTATTCTGGCCGTATCGCACGGTCGAGATCCCAGAAGACGGCCCGGTCGTGCTCCGGGACACACCGGTGCA
>JBDTWC010000264.1:0-4874 GCA_040006875.1 Acidobacteriota bacterium
CACTGGGCGTGCCCTTCACCGCCACGTGCATGAAGGGCCGGGCCAACTACCTGTGCCTGCACCGGCTGGAAGAGTACAAGTCGCGCCAGGCCGTGCGCGGCGCGCGGCTCTCGTCCGACGACGCCATCTTCCTGCCGGTGATCGAGCACTGGCTGCCGCAGACCGAAACCGGCGACCGGGCCGAGCTGGCGGAACTGCCCGAAGATCTGGCCTTGTGGCACGAAGTGTCGGCCACCGCCGAAACCTGCCTGGGCGCCGAGTGCCCGCGGCACAGCGAGTGCTACGTCACGCGGATGCGGCAACGGGCTGCCGAGTCGGACGTCGTGATCGTGAACCACCATCTGCTGTGCGCCGATGCCGCTGTGCGCGAGAGCGCCTACGGCGAGGTGATTCCAACCTGCGGCCAGCTCGTGGTCGACGAGGCCCACCAGCTCGAAGACGTCGCGACGCAGTATTTCGGCAAGGCGGTGAGCAATCACCGACTCGATGATCTGGCGCGCGACGCCGAGGTAGCCCTCGGCACCGGTCGCCCTGGCGATCCGCGCGGCCACGACGCCCGGCGCGGCGTGATGCGCGTGGTCGATCACGGACGCGCCTTCTTCAGCGCGCTGGCGCTGGCGCGGATGAGCCGCGGCGACGACCGCGTGCGCCTCACCCCCGAGTGGTTCGCGGCGCACCTGAGCACCGGCCTCGATCTGGCCGGCGCCCTCGACGGCCTGCAGGCGACGCTGGCGCTGGCGGCCGCGGCTCCGGCCAGCGGCGGCGAGCCCGCGCCGGTCGTGCGGCCGGGCGACGATCTGGCCTCGGTGGCGCGACGCACTGGCGACCTCGCCAGCGAACTTCGCTTCCTGCTCGCCGCTTCGGATTCCGGATACGTCTACTTCCTCGAGATGCGCGGCCGCACCGTGCAACTGCGCGCTTCGCCGATCGACGTGTCGCGGATCGTGCGCGACCTGGTGGCCGGTCAGCGCCGCGCCACCCTCATCACCTCGGCGACGCTCAGCGTCGATGGCGGCTTCACTTATATCAAGGAGCGGCTCGGGCTCGACGACGCCGCGTCCCTGTCGGTGCCGTCGGAGTTCGACTACCGCACCCAGACGCTGCTCTACCTGCCGCGGCGCATGCCGCTGCCGCGCGAGGAACGCTACGCCGAGGCCGTGGCGTGGGAGACCGGGCAGTTGCTACGCTGCTCGCGCGGGCGGGCGTTCGTGCTGTTCACGAGCTACGCCACGATGCGCGCGGTGGTCGCCCTGCTCGAGCCCGAGCTCGAGTACCCGATGATCGTACAGGGCACGGCGCCGCGATCGGTGCTGCTCGACGACTTCCGGCGCACGGCCAATGCGGTGCTCTTTGCCACCTCGTCGTTCTGGCAGGGCGTGGACGTGCAGGGCGATCAGCTGAGCGCCGTGATCATCGACAAGCTGCCGTTTGTGTCGCCCGGCGATCCGATCGTGGCGGCGCGGATTGAAGCGCTGGCCGCCCGCGGCGCCAGCGCGTTCGAGGAATATCAGGTGCCGCTGGCGATCCTGGCGCTGCTGCAGGGGCTCGGACGTCTCATCCGCCATCGCAACGATCGCGGCGTGCTCGCCATCCTCGACCCGCGCGTGCGCACGATGGGCTACGGACGCCGCTTCCTGGCATCGCTGCCGCCGGCACCGATCACCTACGACCTGGAGCAGGTGCGGCGCTTCTTCACCGACTAGGCCGCTCGACGGCGCGACGACGCTGATCCAGGCTGCCGTTGATGCGCGTCAGCGCGTGAGAGGATGGACGGCAGCTCATGGCCTCTGACGATCCGATTGACCATCTCTATCAGATCGGCCTCGACGTCTTCGTCGCCGAGCGCAACGCGCTCGCCAAGCGCACGCGCGACGCCGCCATCAAGAGCCTCGAGAAGCCGAGCCTGCCGGCGTGGGCCGTCAATCAGGTCTACTGGCACCATCGCGCGGTGCTCGACCGACTCATGCAGGCGGCCGATGGGATGCGCCAAGCGCATCGCCAGGCGCTGGCCGGCCGACCGGCCGACGTACGCGCCGCCGAGGCCGCCCATCGCGACGCGGTTCGCGGGGCGGTGACGGCTGCGCGCCAGGTGCTCGAGGGCGCGGGGCATCCGGCCACGGCGGCCACTCTCGAGGCCGTGACCCGCACGCTCGAGGCGCTGCCGTCGCCCGAAGCCAACGGCCGACTCCTGCGCCCCCTCGCCCCGACGGGCTTCGCGGCGCTGGCGGGCTTGGCCGTGGCCGCGGCACCTCCTGCCCTGCGCATCGTGTCGTCGCGCCCGCGCTCTGAAGACGTGCCATCCACGGCGCCCGCCGCCATGGCGGAGCAGCGTGGCGAGGGCTCGGCGCGTGTCGCCAAGGCGCTCGCGCGCGAGCAGGAACGAGCGGCGCGCGACGCCGCCGCGAGCGCGGAACGCGTGGCGCGGGCGCAGCGCCGGCACGTCGCGGAGCAGGCACTCGAGGCGGCGCACCAGGCCCTGCGCCGGGCCGATGCCGCCGTTGCCGCCGCAGAGCAGGCCTTGGCGACCAGCACTGGCGAACGCGGAGCGGTGCTGACGGCCCTCGCCCGCGCCCAGCACGACCTCGAATCGACATAGGCGCGCGCGGCATCCCGGTGCGCAGCGGAGGAGTGGCCGAACGTTGAGGCAGATGCTAGAGTCGGCGGGTGAGTACCGGCCGTACGGCGGCGATTGCCGCCGCCGTGCTCTTGTTCAGTGCTCCATTCGCGGCGTTGCGATTTTTCGGCGCCACCCTCCCGTCTGGATACCTGTCGATCGGCTTCGTGGCGCTGCTGGCCGCGATCGTCGCCCTCTGGCCGAACGACGCTGCGCTGGCGACGGTCGCGGCGACGGCCCCGGCGGCACCGCCGCCCAGCCTGGCTGCCGCGCTGCTCGTGGGTGTCGTGGGTGTCGTGGTCTTGACCTACGGTCTGCGGCAGTGGGTGCAGACGCTGGTCACCCAGCCCTTCGGTGCCGACATGCTGATCGTGATCCGTGAAGCGGGCGTCCGGATCCTCCAAGGCCTGAATCCCTACATGTCCTATCGCACCTACGACGCGCCCTGGGGTGCCGTGTTGCCCTACGGGCCGCTGCTCTGGGGGCCTTATCTAATCCCGCGGATCTGGCATCTGGATCTGCGGGTCATCACCATCACCGGCGAGTTGTTCGTGCCGGCCGCGGCGGCGGTGACCGCGGCGCTCGAGGCGTGGCGCGGCCGTCTGGGCGCGGCGCTGTCGTGGCTGGTGGTTGTGATCTCGCTGGTCGCCAGCGTGCAGATCACCGGCTTCACGCAGATCGGCCACACACCGGTCTATTGGCCGCTGCTGCTGCTGTTTGCGTGGTTGGTCGCGCGGCGGCGCTGGACGGCCGCGGCGCTCACGCTCGGGCTGCTGCTCGTGGCGCGCAGCACGATGGTCGCGCTTTTGCCCGTGTTCCTGATTGCGGTGTGGCTGCGAGCCAGAGCCGACGCGTTCCGCCTCACGCTCCTCACGGCCCTCCCCGTGGTCGTGTTCTACGGGCCGTTCCTGGTCTGGGACGCGGCGGCCCTCTGGAGCAACGTCGTGGCCTCCTACCCACGCCTGGTCAAGTCGGTGGTCTGGGTGGCGCCGGAGCACGGGATCGCCACCACGCTGGGCTCGACCGGATGGCTGGTCGTTCACGGCTTCGAGCGGTGGGTGGAGCCGACGCAGATCGCGGCCATGGCCGTCGTCATCGCGGCGGCATGGCGGGCGTGCCGGCGCGGCGCCGCTCCGTTGCAGTGGATGGCCGCGGCCCTGGCCGCGTTCAGCCTGACCGCGCTGTGGCCGGTGTTCTACATCCATTTCGACGTGCTGCTGCTGCTCGCCTCGGGCGCTGTGGCTGAAACGCTGGGCCCGCAGCTCTCGGTGCGGCGGTGGGCGATCGGATTGGCGGCTCTTGCGCTGGCGGTGACGGCCACGATCTACAGCGCAACGCATCCGGACCCGGAGTTCGAGCTGCCGGTAGCGTCGACCAAGCGCCTGTTCGCCGTGCCGCGACGAGCGACGAGTGCGGCCTTCATCGAGATCGACGCCGGGCCCGGAGCAGGTTCCCCGCCGCTGGCCATCCGGGCCACGCTGAACGGCCAGGATCTGGGCACGGCGGTCGTGTCACCAGTCAACGGCAGGGTCAGGTTTCCCGCGCCGGCCAATGCGTGGTGGACTGGCTTCAACCAGCTCGAGCTCACGCCGACGGTGGTGGACGGGGCGGGATTTGCGGTGCGTCGTATCGCCGTCGTGTCTAGCCGCCGCTGACGCCTCCGCTTGGAACGGCCGCTCCGGGCCGCGCCTGAGCGCCGGCCGCGCTACACTGCAGGCAGGAGGCATTCAGTCGCCATGACCCATCGCATCTTGTCCAGGTTCCTCGTCGTCGCCATGGCGCTGGCCGTGGCCGCGCCTGCCTTCGCGCAGACCGGTCTCGTGAAGGGCAAGGTGGTCGACCCGGCCGACAAGCCCGTGCCCGACGCCGTCGTGACCATCGAGTTCATGGACGGCGTGAGCCGCAAGCTCACCACCAAGAGCGACAAGCGTGGCGAGTTCGTGCAGCTCGGCCTCCAGTCGGGTGGCTACCGGGTCACCGCCACGGCCGACAAGATCGGCACCGGTTTCGCCGACACGCGCATCCGCATCGGCGCCACCTCCGAGGTCAAGATCACGCTCTCGACGACGCCGCCCGGGGCCGACCCGAAGATGGTCGAGATGAAGAAGAACTTCGAGGAGGGCGTGGCCGCCAGCCGGGCCAACGATCACGACGCCGCGATCGCCAAGTTCCAGGCCGCTCTCGCCGCGCAGCCGGCCTGCCCCGAGTGCTACTTCAACATCGGCTACGCCTACCTGCAGAAGAAGGACGAGAAGCAGGC
>JBDTWC010000265.1:0-4863 GCA_040006875.1 Acidobacteriota bacterium
CGCATCGACCCCGCGCCGATGGTCGAGGCGCCGCTCGTGTTCGCGGGCCACGCGCTGGTCATTCCCGAACTCGACCACGACGACTTCGCCGGTCTCGACGTGAAGGGCAAGGTCGTTGTTTACGTGGCCGGCAGTCCGAAGAACGTGCCCGGTGCGCTCAGCGCTCACTACCAGTCGGCGGCCGAACGCTGGGCCACGCTGAAGCGCCTGGGCGCGATCGGCACCATCGGCGTCGCCAATCCCAAGCACATGGACGTGCCGTGGGAGCGCTCGGCCCCGAACCGCCTCAATCCGGCCATGTCCCTGGCCGACGCGTCGCTCGACGACACCGCCGGTCAACAGGTGTCGATCACGTTCAACCCGGCCAGGGCGGAACGGCTGTTTGAAGGCTCGGGCCACACCTTTGCCGAGATCCTGAAGATTGCCGACGAAGGCAGGGCGCTGCCGCACTTCGTGCTGCCCACGTCGGTGCGCGCCACGGTCACCGTCGACAGCCAGGTCGTGGAGTCGCAGAACGTGGCCGGGATCGTGCGCGGCAGCGATCCCGCCCTGGCCAACGAGTTCGTCGTGCTCACCGCGCACCTCGATCACGTCGGCCTGGGCGCCCCGATCAACGGCGACAGCGTCTACAACGGCACCATGGACAACGCGTCGGGCATCGCCACCCTGCTCGAGTCGGCGCGCGCCGTGGTGGCGGCGCGGCCCAAGCGCTCGGTGCTGTTTGTAGCCGTGACCGCCGAGGAGAAGGGCCTGCTCGGCTCACACTACTTCGCGCTCAATCCCACCGTGCCGCGCGACGGCATCGTGGCCAACATCAACATGGACATGTTCCTGCCGCTCTTCCCGATGAAGATGCTGATGGTGCTCGGGCTCGACGAATCGGAGCTCGGCGACGACGTGCGCGCCGTGGCCACGGCCATGAACGTGGGCGTGCAGGGCGACCCCGAGCCGCAGCGCAACCGCTTCATCCGCAGCGACCAGTACAGCTTCATCCGGGAGGGCGTGCCGGCGCTGGCGATGAAGGTGGGCTACGAGGAAGGCTCGCCCGAAGCCAAGGTAGCGGCCGACTGGACCCGCGAGCGCTACCACGCGCCCTCCGACGATCTCGACCAGCCGATGGATCGCGGCGCGGCCGCCGACTTCACCAAGCTGGTCGGCGAGCTGTGCGTGCGCGTCGCCAATCGCGACGGCCGGCCGCAGTGGAAGGACAGCAGCTTCTTCAAGCGCTTCGCGCGGCCTGCGGCCAGCGATACCGCGGCGGCGCAGCGGTAGGGCCCGGCCATGCGACTTCGGAGCTGCGCAATCCTCACGACTGGCCTGTCACTGGCGGTCGCCGCGGCCGCCTACTCACAAGCCCCGCCCCGCACGCATCGCCTCGAGGTCACGCCCACCACCGTGGCTTACGGTTACTACTGGGCCGAGGCGGCGCCGGTGCTGCGCATCGCCTCGGGCGACATCATCGACGTCGACACGCTGCTCACGAACAACCCGGCTGGGCTCGAGCGGGCCGGCGTGCCGCCCGAGAAGGTGCAGGCCTCGTTGCGCCGCATCGTCTCTGAAGTGACCGGCGAGCGTCGCGGCCCGGGCGGTCACATCCTCACCGGGCCGGTCTACGTGGAGGGCGCGCTGCCCGGCGACGTGCTGGAGGTGAAGATCCTGTCGATCGATCTGCCCATCGACTACGGCTACAACGGCTGCGCCGGCTTCCTGCCCGAGAACTGCGATCGCGCCGTGCCGCAGAAAATCGTGTCGCTCAATCGCGAGGCGATGACGGCGGAGTTCTTTCCCGGCGTCGTCGTGCCGCTCAAGCCGTTCTTCGGCAGCATGGGCGTGGCGCCGTCGGCGGCACTCGGCCGGGTCAGCAGCAATCCGCCGAGCACGTTTGCCGGCAACATGGACAACAAGGAACTGGTTGCCGGCGCCACCCTCTACATCCCGGTGTTCGCGCCCGGCGCACTGTTTGTCGTGGGCGACGGCCATGCCGCGCAGGGCGATGGGGAAGTGGACCAGACGGCGATCGAGACGTCGCTGCGCGGCCGCCTTCAGCTCACCGTGCGCAAGGGCGAGCGGCTGGCCTGGCCGCGCGCCGAGACGCCGACCGACTACATCAGCATGGGCACCGATCCCGATCTGGCCGTGGCCACGAAGATCGCGATCCAGGAGATGGTCGACTTCCTGGCGCGCACGCGCAAGCTGACCAAGCACGAGGCCTATCAGCTTGTGAGCGTGGCCGGCAACGTGGCGGTGACGCAGCTGGTCGACAAACCCACGCACGGCGTGCACGTGAAGATGCCGAAGAGCATCTTCAGGTAACGGCGCCCCGACCGCGCTGGCCTACTTCGCGGTCTTCTGCTTCTCGGCGTAGGCGGCGCGCAGCGCTGTCACGAAGCGTTCGTCCACGAGTCCCGGCGGGTTGCCGGAGTAGACCAGCTTCCGGTCGGCGCGGAACTTGTCCACCGCCGCGACCGTTTCGGGGTCGAACTGCGCATACGCCTGGTTGTAGGTGGCGGCGGCAGCGCGGGCCTCGGCCTGAGCCTGGTCGGCTTGCGCGGGATTGGCTTTGCGCAGGTCCTGCATCTCGCGCGCGTTGGGCGCTTTGGGCGCCTCGGGGAACGTAGCGGCAGTGGCGCGCCAGTAGCCGAGCGCGTGCAGCATACGCTTCATCTCGAGCACGTCGGCGCCTTCAATCTGCGAGAACGAGCGGTAGCCGAGACGCCGTTGGGTCGTGTAGTAGATGCGCTTCATCTCGCCCACCGGCTCGGGGTGCTCGCCGACCTCGATGGCCAACCCGATGTAGTCGCCGCCGCGCCCGGGGTCGTTGGGATCGGCGATGCGGATGGCCGCCGACTGCAGGTTGCCCCAGCGGCTATCGCCGCCCTTGGCCTGGCCGGCCTCGAGCGCCAGGATCATGCGCTCGGCCAGGGGCAGGCCGCTGCCTTCGCTGGCCTCGAAGGTGGTGGCCACGGCCTCGACCACTTCAGGGCCGACCATGATGTTGGCCTGCACGGTGTAGTTCTTCCCCTGGCGGCTGCCGGCCCAGTAGCTATTCTGCTTGCCGGTGTGTGCGGCCGAGCGACCCTGCATGTCGATCATGCCGAGCTGGCGCGACTCGCGCGCGTCGTCGCTGGCGAGCAGCTGCGCGATGGCGTCCTTGGGCTCGACGCCCTTGGCCATGAGGTCGAGCCCGCGCACGCCGTACTCGACCATCGTGCTGGCCTGGGTGCATACGGCGCCGATACCGGCGCGCGCCCACGGCACCGCGCGGCCCACAAACGGCACCCGCGTCGTCACTGCCGCGCCCGACTGGCCGGTGGCCGGGTCGATGGCGCACAACGAGAAGGTCGAGTATTGCGGGTTGCCGAACTCGTCCACGGTCACGCCATCGGCGGCGTGCCACGGCGAACGCGGCGCCGGGGTGGCTTGGGCGAGAGCGGCGGCCGGCAGCAGCAGGCACAGGGCGGCGACGGCAAAGGCGGATGAGGTGCGGAACATGGCGTCTCCTGAAGGCGCCATTCTACCGGCCGAGGAGGCCGCGCGCACGGTAGACTGCGGTGACTCCGGAGCGCCTCTCCATGCCTCGCTACATTGCTTTTCTCCGCGCTGTCAACGTCGGCGGGCGAATCGTGAAGATGGACGAACTGCGCGGCCACTTCGCCGCCGCCGGCTTCGCGGACGTGGCCACGTTCATCGCCAGCGGCAACGTGGTCTTCTCGTCGAGCGCCCGGAACACGGCCGACGCGGAGCAGGTGATCGAGAAGCAGCTGAAGCAGGCGCTCGGCTACGACGTGGCCACCTTCATCCGCACGCCAGCGGAAGTGGCGGCGGCCGCCGCCCATATGCCCTATGCCGAGAAGGACGTCGCCAGCGCCGGCGCGTTCGTTGCCGCCTTCATCAAGGCGCCGCTGGATGCTGCCGGCAAAAAGGGACTAGCCGCGCTGGGCTCGCCCGGCGAGCGGTTCGTGGCCAACGGCCGCGAGGTCTACTGGCTTTCGACGCTAAAGCAGAGTGAGAGCACGATCACGATCACCAAGTTCGAGCGTGCGGTCGGTGGTCCGGCCACCATGCGGGCCATGACCTCGCTGCGCAAGCTGGCAGCCAAGCACTGCGTCCCACGGTAGGGCTGGATTCACTCGCTCCGGCTCGCCCCCGGAAGCGAGTATTCCCTGGACAAAAGGTATCCACGACCCAGACTAGTCGAGGCGTCTATAGACCACTTTCCACGGAAATACACAGGAAAACAGGAGAAGTCCCGCACGGCGCTGACGTTGCATTGCTGCGGACCATGTGCGTCGCATTGCCCGGCTCGAAGTCTTGAGCAACCATCCCGAGGGACAGATGAGGAATTTCGTCGTAGCACTTACCGTCACGCTGGCCTTGATCCTTGGCGGTCGCGCCGACGCTCAGGTTCTCAACTTCGACAACCTGACCCCGACGACCAATCCGATTCTGGTCTCCCTCATCTGCGCCAACCCAAACGGCTTCCGCTTCGACTCCGGCCACTTCCACCTGGTCGGCCTCAATAGCGCGTTCGAGTTCGCGGGCTATTCGTCGAACAACACCACCCATATCGGCTACGACGCGCATCGCGGCTTCCCGATCGTCATGTCGCGCGTGGGCACCGGCACGTTCGCCCTGCTGTCGTTCGACGCCGGCAAGTTCTACTCGGCTCCGGTCAACGGCTATCCCGACGCGCAGACCATCCAGATCACCGGTACCTTGGCCGGCGGCGGAACGGTGTCGCACACGGTCGCGATCAGCCAGGTCTACGGTCCCAACGGACCATACGAGCACTTCACCCTGCCCGCGACGTTCGTCGGTCTCACGGCGGTCACTTTCACCGGCTTCATCGGCGCCACCAGCGAC
>JBDTWC010000266.1:0-4861 GCA_040006875.1 Acidobacteriota bacterium
CTGTGGGACATCACCCACAGCGACTTCATCACGCCCACCGCGCTGGTGCACTTCGGCCTGCCGCTCTGGAAGTCGACCGACGCGCGCACGCTCTACTTCGTCACCGAAGGCCGCGTGCTGCTCCGCCGGGTCAGCGACATCGACAGCAACTACCAGTTCTGGGGCGGTCTCCGCTTCCTGTTCTAGTAGCGTTCCGCGACGACCCGAACACGCCGGCCAGGCTCACGCTTGGCCGGCGTGTTCCATGTACGCCGCTCCGTGAGCCAGTCGCGGTACTGGCGTCGGGGGAGATTCGACGCTCTCGCGGGAGCGAACATGATAAAAACCGACGATAAGGAGATCCCGATGACGCGACGATCGAGTGAGCGATGTGGATTGACGGCGGCGGCGGCGGTCCTCGCCGTGTCGGCCGCCATGGCGCAACAGGCGCGACCCGTGGCCACCGACACGGTGGTGCCCGGAATCGCCGGCGTGGTGGCGGCCGGCGCCAAGGTGGAAGTGATCAAGTCGGGCTTCACCGGCACGGAAGGCCCGGTGAGCCTGCCCGACGGCAGCCTGATCTTCACCGAGACGCAGGCCAATCGGATCACGCGCATCGACAAGGACAGCAACGCCACCTCGGTGTTCCTCGAGAATTCGAACGGCTCAAACGGCCTCGGCTTCGACGCCATGGGCCGCCTCATCTCGGTGCAGACCACGCCGGGCCAGACGCGCATCGGCGTCGTCTATCCGAAGGGCAGCGTCGCCACGCTCACCGACAACTTCGAAGGCAAGCCATTCGGCCGGCCCAACGATCTCGTGGTGGCGAAGAACGGCGGCGTCTACTTCAGCGAGCCTGGCCCCAACGCCACGCCGGGGCAACCGCCGCCGGTGCCGGCGCTGACACCAGCGGTCTACTACGTGTCGCCGGCCGGGAAGGTGTCGCGCATCGCCGACGGCATCGAGCGGCCCAACGGCATCACGCTCAGCCCCGACGAGAAGACGCTCTACCTGAACAACACGGGCGGCGAGTACGTGCTGGCCTTCGACGTGAAGGCCGACGGCACGGTGGGCCCGCGCCGCAACTTCGCCAAGTACGCCAAGGTCACGGCCGTGCCCGCTGGCGGCCTGACCAGCGGCGCCGACGGACTGGCGATCGATGCGGCCGGCCGGGTCTACGCGGTCACCGCCGCCGGCATCGAGGTGTTCAGCCCGAAGGGCGAGGCGCTCGGCGTGATTCCCGTGTCAGTGGCGCCACAGAACATCGCATTTGCCGGCGCCGACAAGAAGACGCTCTACATCGTGGGCCGCGGCTCCGCGTTCAAGCTGCGGATGCTCGCCGAAGGCTACCAGGGCCGCGCCAAGTAGCAGTCAGAGCGGCAGCGCGATCGGATGGCGGCGGTGGATCTCGGCGGCCAGCGCCAGCACCGACTCCTCGTCGTTCGGGCGGCCCACCACCTGCAGGCCCACGGGCAGGCCACGCGTGTCGAGCCCGCACGGCACCGACGCCACGGGCAGGCCGGTGAGGCTCAGCAGGAACGTGGGCGCGAACCAATCCACGTAGGTGCGCATCTTCTTGCCGGCAACTTCGTCGGGATAGTTCTGGGTGACGGGGAACGGCGCCACGGCCACCGTGGGAGTGAGCAGGCAGTCGACGCGCGTGAAGAGATCGCGCATGCGGTGCCAGAGCCGGCCGCGCGCCTGATGCGCGGCGCCGAGCATCCGTCCGTCGAGTGCGAGTCCGGCGTCGGTGTTGGCGCGCACGTTCACGCCGAATCGGTCGCGGTCGTCGAGCTTGTCGGCCATGCTCGCGACAAACCACTCCGCGCGCAGGGTCAGGAACGCGTCGCGGAACTCGCTGAGGTCGAGGGCGATCTCAGCGACGTGAAGCGCCGGGGCCGTCAGCCCCATCGCCGCCTGGTGGCAGGTATCGGCAATCGATGCGTCCATGCCGATGGCTGCGATGTCGGCACAGTAGCCGACCCGGAATCCTGACGGCACGCCGCCGCGCGCGGCGGCCACGAAGTCGCGCCGCGCCGTGGGCTGGCCCAGAGGCGCCGACGGCGACCGGCCGGCCATCACCTGCAGCATGAGCGCCACGTCGGCCACGGAACGGGCCATCGGGCCGCTGACCGACAGCGTGTCCCACACCCAGTCCACGGGATGCGTGGGCACGAGTCCAGGCGACGGTCGCAGACCCACCACACCGCAGAAGGCAGCAGGAATGCGCAGCGACCCACCGAGGTCGGTGCCCTCAGCCAGAGCGATCAGGCCGGCAGCCAGCGCCGCGGCGCCGCCGCCGGTGGACCCGCCGGCGCTCAGCTCCAGGTTCCACGGATTGCGCGTGCGTCCGAACACGTCGTTCCAGGTGTTGGCGCCGGCCGCGAACTCGGGCGTGTTGGTCTTGCCGACGATGATCGCGCCGGCCTGGCGCAGGCGCGCGACCACTTCCGCGTCGGCCTCGGGCACATGGTCGGCGAAGATCGGCGACCCATACGTCGTGCGCAGCCCCGCCACCGGCGTGATGTCCTTGATGCCCACGGGCACGCCGGCGAGCGCGCCCACCATCTCACCGCGGGCCAGCCGCGCGTCGATGGCGGCCGCTTCGTCGAGCAGCCGCGGGTTGATCGTGACCACGGCGTTCAAGGCCGCGTTGCGCTGCTCGAGGCGGGCGAGCGTGGCCTGCGCGACCTCGGCCGCCGACACGCGGCGCGCCGCCACGGCTGCGGCGATCTCGGTGGCGGACAACACGCGGTCGGCGCTCGTGCTCATGACGCCGCCCAGTGTAGCGCTGCGCTCGGAGCGCGGCCCGGAACCTGCGCGGCTGTCGCGCCGTCTATAGACACCGACGCTATATCCACTATGGCTATACTTGAACGCATGCGCGACGACCCGACGCCCGAGTCTTTGACCCCCTTGCCCCTGGCCACCTTCCACATCCTGCTGGCGGTGGCCGACGAAGACCGTCATGGCTACGCCATCATCCAGGAGGTGGCGACGCGCACCGGTGGCGAGGTGCGACTGAGTGCCGGGACGCTCTACCGCTCGATCCAGCGGATGGTCGAGCACGATCTGATCTCGGAATCGGCGGCGCGCCCGGCACCCGAGTTCGACGACCAACGCCGGCGCTACTACGGCATCACGGCGTTCGGGCGCGAGGTGGCGAGCGCGGAGACGGCGCGGCTGCAGGCGCTGTTGCGGATCGCGAGAGCCACTGGGGTGGCGCCACGGAGGGCCTGATGCGTCTCTATCGCCTCTTGCTTCATCTCTATCCCGCTGCTCTGCGCGAGGACTACGGCACCGAGCTCGCTGACACCTTTGCGCGGCAGCTGAACACAACGCACGGGCTGTCGCGGGTGAGCGCCTGGCTGACCGGGCTCGCCGACATCGTCATCAATGCTATCCATGCGCACGCGGAGCTCACCTGGCAGGACCTGCGCGACACGGCCCGCACCTGCCGACGCAATCGCGGCTTCGCGGCCGCGGTCGTGGCCGTGACCGCCCTCGGCGTCGGCGCCGCCACCGCCACCTTCTCGGTAGCCGACCACGTGCTGATCCGGCCGCTGCCATTCGCCCACGCCGATCGGTTGGTGAAGCTCTGGCAGGACCAGTCGTATCGCGGCTACTCGCGCATGGAGCTGTCGCCGGGTAACTACGAAGACTGGCGCGTTCAGAGCCATGCCTTCGAGGCGATGGCCGCCTTCACCACCAACTCCGTGAATGCGATCACGAGTGCCGGCCCGCTCCGTCTCGACGCCGCGCTCGTGACCCCGAGCCTGTTCGACACGCTCGGCGCTCGTCCCGCCCTGGGCCGCACGTTTGTCTCGGCCGACGCGCACGATGTCGGCACCACTCCGGTGGTGCTCAGCGACCGACTGTGGCGCGCGACGTTCGGCGGCACCCTGGACGTGCTGGGCACGACCGTGACCCTGAACGGCGCGACTCATGTGGTCGTCGGGGTGATGCCGCGCGGCTTCGACTTCCCGCGTCGCGACACCGATCTGTGGTTGCCACTCGTGTTCACGCCGGGCGACCTGAGCGATCGCGCCAACGTCTATCTGCAGTCGATCGCGCGACTGCGTCCCGAGGTGTCGGTGGCCGAAGCCCGGGCCGAACTCAACGTCATCGCCGCCGGCCTCGAGCGCGCGTTCCCCGAGGCTAACCAGCGCACCGGCGCCTCGGTGATCCGCCTGCGCGACGAGGTGTCGCGGCAGTCGAGGCTGATGCTGCTGGCGCTGGTGGGCGCGTCGGTGTGCGTGCTGCTCATCGCATGCGCGAACCTGGCCAGCCTGCTTCTGGCGCGCGCGGTGCAGCGCCAGCGCGAGTTGGCCGTGCGCGTCGCCATGGGGGCACGGTCGCGCCGGCTCGCGCGTCAGGTCCTGACGGAGAGCCTCGCCCTCTCAGCGCTGGGCGGACTGCTCGGCGTGGCGATTGCGCTCGCGGCAGTGCCGGCGGCGGCGGCGCTCGTGCCCACCACGCTGCCGATCGCAGCTGCGCCCGCGGCCGACGTGCGCATGCTCGCCGTGGCCGCGCTCGCCACGCTCGTGACCGGCGTCGGCTTCGGGCTCGTGCCCGCGTGGCGAATCGGCCGTGGTCGGCACGGGGCGGAGCTGCGCCACGGATCGCGCGTGTTCGGCGGAGGCGCCACCGAGCGGCTGCGATCTGGTTTCGTGGTGGCGGAAGTGGCGGCCGCGGTGGTGCTGCTCGTCACCGTGGGCCTGTTCCTGCGCGCCCTCTGGCGGGTGCAGGATCAACACCCCGGTTTCGACGCGCAGGGCGTGCTGACCGCGCGCACGGCGCTGCCGATGCCGAAGTACCAGGCCACGGCGACGCGTGAGCGGTTCTACGCGCGTATCCTGGCCGACGTGCGGGCCCTGCCCGG